>CATZTY010000062.1 GCA_958424475.1 uncultured Collinsella sp. | reverse complement strand
CCGGCATTTATCCAGCTGCTCGACCAGCCCGTTGGCCCCTACGATGTAGAGCACCAGATCGAAACGTTCGCGAGCTTTGACGGTCACGTTATTATCCAAACGATGTTTTTGAGCGGCGAGTACCGGGGCAAGTCTCTCGATAACACCGGCGAGGAGTACGTCGGCCCTTGGCTCGCGGCGCTCGAGCGCATTCGCCCGCAGGAGACGACCATCTACACGGTGGCGCGCGAGACACCGGTCGCCGGCCTTGCCAAAGCAGCGCCCGAGGCACTCGACACGATCGCCGCACGCGTGCGCGCCCTCGGCATCCCCTGCCAGGTGAGCTACTAGCAAAACCACGCAGCAGCTAGTGTCAGCCATCCCGCTCCATCAGTTGCGGTGATATAGTTCCTATTTATGCTGTTAAACCGCTTAAATCGGAACTATATCACCGCAACTTTTATGAACGCGTGGGTGGGCTATACTAGCTGCGAATGAAAGGAAGTTAGCCATGTTTGACAACGGACCCGTACCCGGCCGCAACGATGCTTGCTGGTGCGGCAGCGGCAAAAAATATAAGAAATGCCATAGCGCCTTCGACGAGCGCCTCGAGCGCCTGTGGGAAGAGGGCTGGGAGGTCCTGCCCCGCACGCTCTACAAGACGCCCGCCGATATCGAGGGCATCAAACGCTCGGCCGCCATCAACGTAGGCGTACTCGACTACGTAGGCGAGCACATCGCCGCGGGCATGACCACTAACCAGATCGACCAGATGATCTACGACTACACCGTCGAGCACGGTGGTACGCCAGCTGACCTCAACTACGAGGGCTACCCCAAGAGCGTGTGCACCTCGATCAATGACGTGGTCTGTCACGGCATCCCCTGTGATACAGATGTGCTGCACGAGGGCGATATTATCAACGTGGACTGCTCCACGATCCTAGACGGCTACTTTAGTGACTCGAGCCGCATGTTCTGCATCGGCGAGGTCTCGGCCGAGCGCCAGCGCCTGGTCGAGGTCACCCGCGCCAGCGTGGAGGCGGGTCTGGCGGCCGTCAAGCCATGGCTGCCGCTGTCCGTTATGGCCGAGGCCGTGCAAAAGACAGTCGAGGACGCCGGCTTTAGCGTGGTGCGCGAGTACGGCGGACACGGCATTGGCAAGGAGTTCCACGAGGACCCGTTTGTGGGCTTTACCACCGAGGCACCCGATGTGGACACCATCATGGCCCCGGGCATGGTCTTTACCATCGAGCCCATGGTCAATGCCGGAGCGCCCGACATCAAGATTAGCAAGGGTGACGGCTGGTGCGTACGCACCAAGGACGGCAGCGATTCGGCCCAATGCGAGGTACAGCTCGTGGTGACCGAGGACGGCTACGAGCTGCTGAGCTGGTAGCCGTGGATGCGCCGGATGCTGACGGGCACGCTCGTCTTGCGTCCGGCGTTTTATTTGAACGTTTTGCCTGATAAAACCTGCCAAAAATAAACCTGTCCCCTTTTGACAGGTTGGACGGAGAGGACTGTTTGTGAACATCCTGGTTTTGCTGCCCGTCAACGACCGCCATCGCGCAATTCTTGAGTCGAGCGCTCCGGGCGAGGACTTTATCTACACGAGCGCCGACGCCGCCACACGTGAGCAGGTCGCCGATGCCGACGTGATCCTGGGCAACATCGACCCTGACATGCTCACAGCATGCAAGCATCTCCAGCTGTTGCAATTGCAGACCGCCGGCTATGACGACTACCTCGCCGCCGGCACCGTGCCGGCTGAAGCCAAGCTGTCTTGCTCAATCGGCGCCTACGGTCAGGCCGTGAGCGAGCATATGTTTGCCATGGTCCTTTCCATGATGAAGCGCCTGCCTGGCTATCACGACTTGCAGCGCGAGCATCACTGGGAGGATTTGGGGCCGGTTACCTCGCTCAAAAACGCCAACGTGCTGGTGCTGGGCGCGGGCGATATCGGCGGTCACTTTGCCACGCTCTGCCGCAGCATGGGCGCACACGTCCGCGGCATCAAGCGCCATCCGCTCGTCTACCCCATTGTATTTGAGGACATGGACGGCATGGACGCCCTGCCCGAGCGCCTGGCGGAGGCAGACGTCGTCGCATCCTTTATGCCCAGCACGCCCGAGACCCGCGGTCTGGCGAACGCCGAGTTCTTCGCCGCGATGAAGCCGGGCGCCTTCTTTGCCAACGGCGGCCGCGGCGATCTTGTGGTTGCCGACGACTTGGTTGCCGCTCTTGAGTCGGGGCATCTCGCCGGTGCCGCGGTCGACGTCACCGACCCCGAGCCGCTGCCTGCGACAAGCCCCCTGTGGGATGCGCCCAACATGCTCATCACGCCGCACATCTCCGGCTGGTTCCACCTAGCCGCCACGCTCAATAACGTGGTCGACATCGCCGCGGAGAACCTGCGTCACCTGCAAGCCGGCGAGACGCTCCGCTGCTGGATCGAACACTAAGAATTACGCCGTTTTACAAACGGCGTAATGAGCCGACGCTGCGAGCCCGCCGTTTGGCCAATCTGCCGTTCAATTTCAAAGGCGCGACCAGAAGGTCAGCGCCTTTTCATTTCACGGCACCTTGGCTCAAACGACGGGCTCTCGCTGACTTTTATTCGACCTGCGGAATCTGACTAGCGCAGGCTCTGCCTATGAAGTCTTAGCAGTTCCGTCCAGCTGTTGGTGTTGCGGCATTTGCCCAGATAAAACCTGCCAAAATTAACATCCCTTTTTGGCAGGTTTTAAAGCTCCACGCTTTCGGCGCCGTTGATGGTTAGGTTGCGCTCGTAGAAGGCGGTGAGGGCGCGGATGGCGTACATCACGTCGCGCACGCCGCCGGTCTCGTAGCTTGAGTGCATGGCAAGCTGCGGCAGACCCACGTCTACGGCATGCATGCTCGCCTGCATGTTCGACAGGTTGCCCAGGGTAGAACCGCCGGCCATATCGCTCTTGTTGGCGAAGGCCTGCGTGGGCACGTCGGCGTCATCGCAGATGGCCTGGAACACCGCGCGGCTAAAGGCATCGGTGCAGTAGTGCTGGTTGGCCGCCTCCTTGATGACGATGCCGCCGTTAAGCACGACCTGGTTGCGGGCATCGCACTTCTCGGCGTGGTTGGGGTGCACGGCATGTGCATTGTCGCAGCTTACAAGCATCGAGGCGGCAAGTGCGCGATGGTACGACTCGTCGTCAAAGCCCAGCGATCCGTTAATGCGGCGCAGCGCGTCGGCCAAGAACGTCGACATGGCGCCCTGCTTGGTCTCGGAGCCAACCTCCTCGTTATCGAAGCAGCAAAAGACCGAAACGTCGTGCGCGTTCTCGGCACCCAAAAATGCCTGCAGCGAGGTGTAGGCGCAGGCCAGGTCGTCGAGCTTGGGCGTCGAGATAAACTCGTCGGCCCAGCCCCAAATGCGCGCATCCTGACGATTGACCAGGAACAGATCGCGGCCCAGGATCTGCTCGGGCTCAACGTCCAGCTCGTCGGCGACCAGAGCGTCAAAGTCGCCCTGCTTAAGATCGCCGGCGCTGATGAGCGGGCACAGGTCAACGGCTCGGTTGGGAGCAAAGCCCTCGTTAACGCCGCGGTTCATGTGGATAGCAAGGCTCGGGATAATAGCGACCTCGCGCTCGGTGGCAAGCAGGCGGCTCTCGATACGGTCGCCCTCGCGCACCAGCACGCGGCCCGCGAGTGCCAGCGGACGGTCGAACCAGGTGTAGTCAATCATGCCGCCGTAGGCCTCGGTGTTCAGGCGCAGCGTCTCGCCCGCGCCATCGAGCTCGGGCACGGCCTTGACCTTAAACGTCGGCGAATCGCTGTGCGACGCCGTGAGCTGAAAATGATAGTCACCGGCGACGCCGTCCTCGCCCCACGTCGCGGCCAGGTCCTCGCCCACCTTAAAGGCAACAACGCTCGAGGTGTTGCGCTGCGTGTAATAACGCCCGCCCGGTTCGATGTCCCACGCCGCATTCTCGGGCAGGTAGGTAAAGCCCGCCTCGTCGAGCTCGGCCATAATGGTCGCCGCCGCATGGAACATACTGGGGCATGCCTCGATAAAGTCGATAAGGTCGTTGGCAGCCTCGATATCATCGGCCGTCACATGCGCGCGCTCGGGCGTTTCCTGATCCGTCATGCTCTCCCCTTTCGCTGGGTTGATGGTCCCCTCCAGCATACCCCGCCACGCCAGCGCCGCACTCTTCATTCCGTGCTTAATTCCGCGCCACTCACCAAGTTGAGCCATCATGCCCGCGCTCCTTTTGCGACAATTGCGCTAACAGGACGAGAGGAGCCGTCATGAAGCCACGTAACATTGCCATCACCTGCGGTGTCGCGGGAGTCGCCGTCGGCCTTGCCGCTGCCACCGGTATCGTTTATCACAAGCAAATCAAGTCCGCCGCGTCGCTCAAACGCTTGACCGGCTACGCGGATGGCTATGACCTGTACGCAATCGACATCGCCTACGACTACGATCTTGATCGCATCATCGCCGCTGGCGTGCGCGACGACCAGGCCTACATCGATGCCGTGGTGGCGCAGGTGCTGCCCGGTGTGCCGGCACATGTCCAGGCGCCCCAGTTTGCCTGCAGCGCTTTTGTCGCCGTAGATGCCGAAGGCCGCGTGCGCACCGGTCGCAATTACGACTTTAAGGACGACACCTCGGCGCTGCTGGTGCGCAATCACCCACGCGGCGGCTATGCTTCCATCGGGCTTGCCGCCCTTAACAACCTGGGCGATAACACTCCGCTTGACTCCGTCGCCGGACGCGCCGCGGCACTCATGGGCCCGTTTGCCCAGCTCGACGGTGTTAACGAATGCGGCGTGTCCATTGCCGTACTCACCCTGGATTCCAAGCCCTGTGACCAGGACACGCAACGCCCCGTCATCAATACCTCGCTCGCCATCCGTCTGGTGCTCGACCGTGCCGCCACCACGCAAGAAGCTGTCGACCTGCTTTCCGCCCACGACATGCACGCCATGGCAGGACGCGATTACCACTTCTTTATCAACGACGCCGCCGGTGACGCGCACGTAGTAGAGTGGGATCCGCGCGATCCGGACCGTGCTTTCAAAGCGACTCCCGTACGCCAGGTTACGAATTTCTACGCCTGCTATGGCGACGAAGTGCTGCCCAACCAAAAGAATGGCGAGCTGGGCCATGGCAAAGAGCGCGCCGTCGCAATCGCCGATGTTCTTGACGCCCATGTCGGTGCCCAGGACGAAACAATTGTCTGGGAAGCCCTGCGCGCCGCAGCGCAAGAACCCAATCCGGAAGACATCACCAGCAATACGCAATGGTCGGTCGTCTTTGACAATACCGAACCCGCCGCCGCTATTACGCTGCGCCGCCACTGGGGCGACGTCGACGCCTTCGCACTGTAAGGAGCCAGACCCGTCGGCCTTACGCTCGCCTGACGTTGTTTACATTTCCATACGCTTGAGCTAACACGTTTTACCCCGTATCAACAGTGTGCGGGGGTAAACTTATGCGCATGTTATAACTTGCCCGGAAGGATTCATCATGCTTAGGATCGGTCTTCTTACCAGTGGCGGCGACTGCCAGGCACTCAACGCCACCATGCGCGGCATCGTCAAAACGCTTATGACCAACAGCGAAGAGCCTATCGAGATCTATGGTTTTGAGGACGGCTACCAGGGCCTTATCTACAGCAGATTCCGTGTCATGACTCCCGCCGATTTTAGCGGCATCCTCACCCGCGGCGGCACCATCCTGGGCACGAGCCGTACGCCGTTCAAGCGCCTGGACACTCCCGAGGCAGACGGCGTCGAGAAGGTGCCGGCGATGGTCCACACCTATCATAAGCTGCAGCTCGACTGCCTGTTTATGCTGGGCGGCAACGGCTCCACCAAGACCGCCAACCGCCTGCACGAAGAGGGCCTCAACGTTATCGCCCTGCCCAAGACCATCGATAACGACACCTGGGGCACCGAGCTGACGTTTGGCTTTACGAGCGCCATCGACGTCGCCACCAAGTGCATCGACGACATCCACACTACCGCCTCGAGTCACGGCCGCGTGTTTGTTATCGAGATCATGGGCCACAAGGTTGGCTGGATCCCGCTGTACGCCGGCGTCGCGGGCGGCGCGGATGTCATCTTGATTCCCGAGATTCCCTACGACATGGACCAGGTCATCAAGACCATTGAGCATCGCATGGAAACCGGCAGCCGCTTTACCATCGTGGCCGTCGCCGAGGGCGCTATCTCCAAGGAGGACGCGGCACTGTCCAAGAAGGAGTACAAGAAGAAGCTCGCCGAGCGCACGAGCCCGTCAATCGTGTACGACATCGCTAAGGAGATCGAGGCCAAGACCGGTCGCGAGACCCGCGTCGCCATCCCCGGCCACACGCAGCGCGGCGGTCAGCCCGACGCCCAGGACCGCATCTTTGCGACCCAGTGCGGCGTCGAGGCGGCACTCGGCTGCCTACGCGGCGAGTTTGGCTACATGATTGCCCTGCGCGACGGCAAGATGTGCCACATG
>CATZTY010000061.1 GCA_958424475.1 uncultured Collinsella sp. | reverse complement strand
TTGAGATTGAAAATCAACCCATTTGCAGTAGGTTGGGCTTGAGGACGTTTCGGGTCTTGCCGGCTCCCGAGGGGCCGATCACAAGTGCATTGTTGTTGAGTCCCGTTTGGCGGGTGTCGCAGGAAAGCGTTCGATCCTTGGCGAGGATGGTGGACAATGCGGACTCAGATGCGGCGAGGCGGCTGGCGAGGTTAGACATGGGCGACCTCCTTGGTGGTCGAGAGGATTTCGTGGGCAAAGCCGAGCTCGACGGCGCGCTCGGCCGAAAGGTAGGTGTCTTTTGCAGTGAGGGACTGGATGCGCTTGGGCGTGAGGCCGCTGCGGTCCGAGAGGATTTGCGTGAGGGTCTTGCGGGTCTGCATGAGACGCCGGCTGGTTTCCTGCAGCGCAAGTGCCGAGCCGCCTGCCCCCTGGGGGATCAGCGGGTCGTGAATCATGAGCTCTGCATGGGGCGTCATACGGCGATCGTCGCCGCCCATAAAGATCACGGCGCCCATGGACGCGGCGAATTCCAGGCAGACGGTGCGGATGGGGCACGATGCGAGGCGCATGGCGTCATAGATCGCAAGACCCGATCGCACACTTCCGCCGGCGCTGGCGACAAATATGGTGATGGGGCGGCTGGGGTCGGTGGCATCGAGCAGGCGGATCTGCTGGCATAGGTCGTGGGCCATCGGGGTTTCGATGTTTCCCATGACGGAGAGCTCGCGACGGGCGAGCATCTCATCGTAAATGCTGGTGAGCGTGATGCCTCGGGCGGATTCACGCATGGTGAGGGGGCTGATGATGGGGGAATGATTGGTGTCCATGAGGACTCCTTTCTGTTGGCTGTGTTGTGGAATAGGATTGTTGCCCGCGGAGGGGCTGGCGGGCTACAGGGTTCGTCCGAGCCTGAGATCGAGCTCGGTTGTGGGGCAGGCTGCCTGTTCGTGCGGCTCGCAAGCGCCAAGGGCTCCAAAGCGATGGAGCGTTGCGACGGGCGTGGTATAGGCGAGCCGCAGCTGATGCTCGACAGGGGCACATCCGTCATTTTTGTAATGAGCCGCGTAGTACTGCGCGATGCTGGCGTTCATCTCGCTGCCATTGCGATGGCGCTCAAACTGGCGTCTGCAGGTCTCGATGATCTTTGCTACCGACTTGGGTGCCGTCGCGGGAACAAGGGCGAGATAGCCCTCAAATAGCTCGTTGATGCTCAGGAGGCACAGCAGGTCGATCAGCGTCCTTATGGCTGCTCCCTCGGCGGAAAAGTGCGCGGTCATGCGGTTATATCGGTTGCGGTCGACGATGGCCGCATGGGGTCTTGGAGTTTTCTGCCCCGTGGTCCCGGGCTTTTGCCGCGCCTGTGTATTGAGCTCGACGTTGCAGCGCTTGAGGTCGTCCAACGGAAGGAACAGTGCGGTGCGCAGGGTGTTCCGCTTGCTTTCGAGTTCATGACGCTCGTCGGGTTCCCATTCGAGCTTGAGTTTCGTGTCGAGCGCCGTAAGCATATGGGCTAGGCAGCCTACGGTAAGAACGTACGAATCGTTGTCGCGCTTTGGGGCATAGGGGTCTGTCAGCTTGCGAATGTCGGGGTCGCCCATGATCTTTGTGCAGCGCTTCAGCAGTTGAGGGCGGTCGGCCAAGATCGTCGCGAGCGGTAGCGACGCGTAGTTCTTGATGGTCGCGGCGGCAAAGGCGGCGTCATATTCGTTTGCATATGCTCGCTCAATGCGGGCATCCAGAATGCTTTTCTTATCGCCGTCTTCAGCGTGGTAGTTTGTCATAGCTTCTCCAATCGGTTGATGTTCGTGCTGTTTGTTGATGTGTTGGTTGTCGTGAGTGATGTGCTTGCCGTGGGTGATGTGCTGACGTTGGGGTGCTATGCGGTTTTCAATGAGCCCGTGAGGCAGTTGCTGCAGGGGCGGGATGGAACGGCCCATGCAAGGCAGAAGGCATCGTGCTCAAAATCGAGACAGCAATGCCCTGGGTGCCTCACATGTGGCAGTTACCTCATTAAGTTGTCATTGCGTTTGGGGTTGTACTTTGCCGATCTTCTTTCTCTTACACGCTAAAAACTGAAACTTCATATGCTCGATCTACTTAAAACCGCAACGGCGGTCTTTTATCAACTTATATGTCGGAACGCGTCTTTGCAAGTACTTTTTTGCCTTTGTTTCAAATGGGGTGGTTTTGCAACCGTCACGCGCCACGCTATGCGAACGTGCCCCGGCTCGGATAAGATGGTGCGATCGAGTTCTACCGCGCTCACCGCAAGTGGTCTTTGCTGCTGAGATAGGTCATGGCCGAAAGGGGCCCGTATCCGTTGGGATACGGGCCCCTTTTCTGTTGTCGGCCAGATACGATGGGTCGCGTGACGTCGTCAGAGGTCGAATTCGACCGCTAACGACGTTGTGCAGCTCATCATTTCTGGTCGCAAACAGTAAAGGGGCATGAGGGTGTATTGAGGAGGGGGATGTCTTGCTGTCGGCATCCGCGTGCGGTGCCATTCGCTGTCTGTAAATATACGTTTACAGCTAATTTCATACCACTTGTCGGAATGCGGACGCTGTCCTTGTATGTCGGGCGTACATTGAACGTGGTATTTCGCGTGAAACCACGAATCGGTTGTCAGTCCTGAACAAGGAGGCCCAGCATGACACTTGCCAAACCCATCAATAAATACATCGACTATATCGATGCCCCCGATGACACGTTTGAGCAGTATGTCGAGAAGGCGTTAAAGTACAACTTTCGCTGCGTATTTGCGAACCTTCAGGAGTACGAGACGGGCCGCGCCATGCTCGAGGACTCTGACATCATCCTTGCCGGCGCTATCGACTTTCCCCAGGGCACTATGGCGCTCGAGGAGAAGCTTGCGAGGTTTGAGGAATACGCTGCGTGTGGCTTTACCGAGATTGACTACGTTTTGAATCAGGGGTCGATCGAGAACCGCGATTTTGATGCCATCGAGCGCGAGATGACTACCATTGCTGATTTTTGTCGCGCGCATGGCATCACTGACAAGGTAATCGTCGAGATGTGCAAGCTGGACGGCGACGACGCCGCCAAGCGCCGTGTATGCGAGATCGCGCTGGAGGCCAAGCCGGGATTCCTTAAGACATCGACCGGCAGAAGCTTTGGCGGTGCTAAGCTCGAGGACGTGCGGCTGATGCACGAGGTGCTCGGCGATGCCGTGGCAATCAAGGCGGCGGGCGGTATCCATAATTACGAAGAGGCCTGCGCATTCATCGAGGCCGGCGCCAGCGCGTTAGGTGCATCGGCGGGCATCGCGATCGTCGAGGGCGCACCGACGGATGAGCGTCGCTAGCAGACGTATTTGACCTGAGCGATAAAGCTTCACGACCACACGCTGTTCATGTTCGAGACAATATGACTTTTTGCCCGTTGTAAACGGAGTCGCGATGGGTGTTCTGTATGATGGCTCAGACAAGGCTGTTCAATGACAGGGAGGCATATATGGCAATCAAAGCCATCGCGATGGATATCGACGGTACGCTCACCAACGATCAGAAAGTGATTAGCCCGCGTACGCGCGAGAAGCTGCTCGCGGCGCAGGAGTCGGGCATTAAGCTCATTTTGGCTTCGGGCCGTCCCGCATGGGGGCTGCACGCCTTGGCGCAAGAGCTCGACCTTCAAAACCATGACGGTCTGCTGGTGGCCTTTAACGGCGCACACGTCGTCGATGCCCAGACCGACGAGGTGCTGTTCGATCAGGCTATGCCTGCCGACGAATTGCATCGCCTGATTGATCACCTGCGTAATTTTGACGTGATCCCTATGATTTCGCTCGGTCGCGATTTGCACGTCGAGGACTCGTACCATTGCATGATCACGCTGCCTGACGGCTCGCAGAAGAATATCGTCAAGTATGAGCGCGACGCGTGCGATCTTAAGATTCGCGAGGTGGAGAGCCTGCATGAGGTCGCTGATGCTTATCCCGTGGACAAGCTGCTGACGGCGGGCGATCCGGCCTACCTGCAGGCGCATTACGAGGAGATGTATGCGCCCTTTAAGCAGACGCTTTCGGGCATGTTTACGGCCGACTGGTACTTTGAGTACACGGCGCCCGGTATCGACAAGGCCCGCGCACTCGAGGGTGCCCTGCCCAAGCTCGGCATCGATGCCAGTGAGGTCGTATCGTTTGGCGACGGCCAGAACGACAAGTCCATGATTGAGTGGGCCGGCACCGGTGTTGCCATGGGTAACGCCGTCGAAGAGGTTAAGGCTGTAGCCCAGATGGTGACCGCCGATAACAACGAAGATGGCATTGCGGTGACGCTGGATAAGCTGCTGGGTTAGAATCGCCGATTAATGCATGGCTCGGGCGCCTGCTTGCGGGCGTCCTTTTGTTAGGGAGGGTGCCGTGTCCGCATTTCCGTTCGACGCCGTTATCTTTGACATGGACGGCGTCATTGTCGATACCGAGTATTACTACTTGGGCGAGACTGCCGCGTTTGCCAAGGAGCTTGGACTTAATCTGACTCAAGAGGAGTTGAATGGGCAGGTCGGTACCTCGCATCAGTTCTTCCTGCATATGCTGGTCGATTGGTTTGAGCGCGCCGGTAAGGGGCATTTCACTGGGGAGGAAGCGTTGGCCCGTTGGGACGAATGGGCCCATAAGCGTCCGCGCGACTATCAGGCTTTGATTAACCCAGGCGCCGTGGATACGATTCGAGAGCTGCCGCGCCGCGGCGTTCGCGTGGCGCTTGCCAGCTCGTCTCCCATGGATAGCATCGAGGAAGTGCTCAACGCATGCGGGCTGTCGGATGCCTTTGAGTATGTGGTGAGCGGCGAGCAGTTTAAGGAGAGCAAGCCCGAGCCCGACATCTACCTGCATGCGCTGGACCTGCTGGGGCTGCCCGCGAATCGCTGCTGCTGCGTTGAGGATTCGGTGCCTGGCATCACCGCTGGCAAGCGAGCCGGCCTGACAGTCATTGCCAAGCGCGAGGAGCGCTTTGGCTTTAGCCAGGATGCCGCGGACAAGATTATCGACCAGCTGCCGGAGCTGCTCACGCTTTCTTAGGAGCGCGGTAGTTGCGCGTTTTTCGGGTCAGATGAGTAAATACCCGACATTTTGGTGCGGCAGCAAGCATACTTTATGCTAATGCGGGCTTAAGGACTTGTTGAATGCCCTTAAGCCCGTTTTAGACTTAATTGTGCTTGGAGAGGGTATATGCCACCGACTGAAGGGCTAACTGACGGTAAAGCAGCGATACCGCTGTACCAACAGGTTATTGATATCATCAAAAACGAAATCAACTCCGGTGCCTACAAGTCAGGCGCGCGGATACCCAACGAATTCGAATTGGCTGAGAGCTATAAAGTTGGCCGCGTTACCGTGCGACGCGCTATTGAGGAGCTCGTCCAGCAGGGCTATCTAACTAAGCGGCAGGGGAAAGGCACGTTTGTCAATGCCCCCAAGCTTAAGCGCAAGATTCGCCAGAAGGATGACGTCCAGAGTTTTTCGGACGCATGCCGCGTTAACGGAATGGAGCCGGGGGCGTGCGTCATTTCGAGAAAGATACTGCCGGCGGATTCCACCGAAGCGCAGTTCTTTGGTGTTCCCGTTGGAACTGACTTGATTTGCGTTGAGCGCGTGCGCACTGCCGATGGCGTCCCTGTCATGCTCGAGAACAACATATATGTTTACGAGGACAACGCCTATCTATCAACGGCACCTCTATCTAACCAATCCATTTTTGAGTTCGTGCGCAACCGGACGGGCCGCACGCCCGCGTTTACCGACCCGTGCACGCTCGAGATCGCGTGCGCGTCGCCCGAGGTCGCTCGACTGTTGGCGGTTCCCGTTGGCGAACCCTTGTTTTATATGGAAGCCTTCTTTTTCGATGAGCAGCGGCGGCCGTTTATCATCGGTCGTCAGCGGATCGTTGGGTCTCGCTACGTTTTTGACATCTAGGACATTGCGAATGGAAGCGCCCGGTGGATCATCTCACCGGGCGCTTCCATACCGTTCACGGCGCGAACGCAACCGTTCAACCGCGTTGCGGTAATCAGTTTGAAATTGTCTTGATGAAGGAAAAAGCTGCTGGTAATCTATGGGACGTCATAGAACGTTTGCATTGTGCAAATGTTGAAGCGAGATGCGATGCAGCCTCGAGTTCTTTGGAGGTATCTATGTCAGATACGAAGGCGAAGAAGACAAACAGACGTTTTAAGTTCAAATTACCGCATGTCTATACGATCATGTTCTTGCTGATCGTTGTCTTTGCGGTCCTGACTTGGATCGTTCCCTCTGGCCAGTATCAGCGCAAGACGATTTCGACAGCGGCGGGCGAGCGTGAAGTCGCCGTTGCTGGAACCTATGAACAGGTCGATAAGAACTACACCGATTCCGAGACCGGCGAGACCATCAATCTGGGCCAGGATATCTTCGCGGTCCTGCAAGCGCCCACCAAGGGTATCCAGGAGGCTGCCGACGTCGTTGCGTTCGTCTTATTGATTGGCGGATCGTTCGCAATCATCACCAAGACCAACGCTTTGAATGCCGGCATGAGCCGTGTGGT
>CATZTY010000060.1 GCA_958424475.1 uncultured Collinsella sp. | reverse complement strand
GAGACCTTCTACAGCGCTTCTTGCCATGGATATTCCTTTCCAAACATGCGATCGACTTCGAGCTGAATTCGCTCATCGTCGATTGCCGCCAAAGATAGCGCAAGCGAAATGTCGTCGACACGGGAGGAGCTGGCAAACACGGGCGCATAGCGCCACACTTGGATCATCGCCGTTTCGTTATCCGGCAACTCCCCGTCTGCGACTTCGAGGTCGCTCAGTTGACGCCATGTACTTCTTAAGACGGCCTTTTGTTCCATGCCCGGCGCAGCGAGCATCGAACGCGCGGCGAGCGCCGTCTCCCCGGCGTCAACAAGATAGTCGATCTGCGGCGTCTTCCTTGCAAAAAAGACCTTCGAGACAGGCGAGGAGAGCTCTGCCATGTGCTCGCTGAGCAGAAGATCGACGGCAACAGGGAACACGACGACACGTCGCTCGCGACGCTCGCGCCTCGCGATTCCCCTGTCAACAAGCTCGGTTATGGCCTCACTCGCACGGCTTGCCGAGATCCCAAGCGCACGACAAAGGTCATAGGGACGATATGGCTCCTGGGCTGCTCCCCAGATTGCGGCAGCCTGCGCGTTGGGTGACATCTTGATCGCGTGATTGTGAAACCAAGCACCGCCCCTCTCCGTGCAAGCTGCGCCCATAAATGGAAGAAAAGCCTGTCTACCTGGACAGACAAAGGGAATCCCTTGTGCGACCAATGCTTTGCGCTGACGTGCATCGGCATCAGGAAACGAAACGACAACAGGAGTCTCCGCGCGCAAGGCTAGCTGACTATAGACTCTCTTAGCCTCGGGAAGCCCGACGCCAGTAGGCAAACTTGCAAGCAAAAACGAAAAACCGTTTGCGTCAACAGCGCGGACCTCAATCGCCCGCAGATGCAGCGGCAAGCGTGCGAATCCAGGCCAAGTTTTGGCCTTGGCGGAGAGGCCTAGTGCTTCTTGTAAGTAGATTAGCGCTTCGTTCATTTCCATCGTTTTCGTTCGATTCCAGTTTGTATTGGAATTATACATAATTTTCGGAATTAACGAGATTCCGTTCGTGCCTAAGCCCATATTTGAGTTTTCAGAATATCCCGGATCGGCTGGGCGATTCGGGATACAATGTCAATAGAAAACGACGCACCCCGCGTAAGTACTTTGGAGCGCGGGCGACCAGTTTCCGGTGTTGTTAAATGCCCGGGCCTCTAACCCCGGGCATTCTTATTTGCGCTTGCTGCGGCGCAAATGCCTTCTACCGTCCGCACCGCGCGTGCGCCTACGGACCTTAAACCGAACCTCATACGAGTCAAGAAACGCGATGACGAACGTACTCGCATCGGACGATGGAGGCTGGCTGCGTTATCCCAAAAAAACGGGGCAGACTCCAGTGCGGAGTCTGCCCCGAAAAGAGAGTGGCAAAGCAAGAACGTGGATGGACGAGAAAAGTGTCCGCAAGTCTCATGGCCATCACATCCCACCTGCCAAAGGGATGGGTGAGCGAGCGTTACTCCTGCTCGGACTCCTCGGCCTGCTTACGGCTGCGGATGAGGTGCGCCACGCCGATGCACAGCACCGCGCCACCAGCGATCCAAGTGAAGGTCACGCCGTTGAGACCGGTCAGCGGGAGGCCAGAGCCCTTCTCGTTCTTGACGGTAAGGGTGATGGTGCCGCCGTCGGCTGACGGGGTAACCATGGTGGGATTATTGCTCCCCGCGGTTACCTTCAGCGTATTCGGGTCGGTGTTATCATCGAGCCTCTCGCCCTCGAGCTTTTTAAGGCCATTGGCTTCAATGGTGAAGTTAAAGTCTTTCAGCGTGTTGTAGCCGGGGTTACTGCCCTCGACCTCGTGCACCGTGTAGGTGCCGGCATCGAGACCCGCTACGCTGATCTCGCCATTTTTATTAGTCGTGAACTCATAAGCATCAGCGCCGAGATTGCCTTTCTCTTGGACAAACTTGCCATTGGAGGACGCGTCGTCAGGAGTCGTGGCTTGAATGGTGAACCTTACGCCCTCAAGCTTCTTGGCCGTCTCCACAGAGTCAACCTTGACGAGTTTGAGCGCGTAGGTGTAGTCGCGGACGGTATCGGGCACAGACTCACCCGTTCCTTCGCCCATGGGATTGTTGGAATAAATGAGTTTTACGGCGTTGTCGTTACCCGTGTCGCCGACAGTAACGTTCGTAGCCTTCATGGGATCAAGCATAGCGGTGTAAGTGACGACGACATTGGAGCTACCGTCGAGCGCCGCGTTAGCTTGTTTCGCAGCAGTCTTGAGGTCGGCAAACTTTACGGTCAACGTGTTAGTTGCCTTATCAATCGAAACATCGTAACCGGTCTTGGCGCCAGGAGTCGTGTTGGGTGAAAGGATCTTTTCACCGATTTTAACGATGACGCTGCTATCATCTGCCGTCAGACCGTCAGAAAGCTCATCGCTGAACTCATAATGGTAAGTATCGAACGTTGCGATATTGCTGGCAACGGTGCCAGTCAGCTTATATTCAACTTTCTGGCCCATCTGCGAGTCGGCCTTGTCGGCCCAATCACTGCCGTCATCGTTTTTGATCTTCTTCACGACCGTGGGGACGCTCTTCTTGGGGGCTACCTTAACGTCAGAGCCACCGACAATGGTGAAAATCGGCGAAGTGTACACGTCAGTATTGCCGGTCTTACTGGGCGCATCGGTCACGAAAAGCCAGTAGCCTTGGTCCAGACTCTCAAAGTTACCCTTGCTGGAATTGCTTGGCTGTGTCCAAGTAAGCGTCTTGTCCCCCTCCAAGGCCTCGGCAATCAAGTCCAGAACCGTGCCATTATCAACCGCCGTAGTCTCTCCATAATTAGAGCTCTGAGTCGTGCTGATGAACTCCGCCCACGTCTGGGCGTCTTCATTTACGTTAGGTACTCCAGGAACGTCTTTGAGCGCAGTCGTAACGAGGGTTTTCACATTACCCGGAGCCCACTGAATATCGGAAAGTGTCTTATCACCTGACCAGGTATTTCCATCCTTATTCTGCGTGATCTTCGCGGTAAAGATCTGGATGCCCTTAAAAGATGTGTCGGCATATTCAGCGATAGGGTCAGTGATAAACACCTTGCCATCCTCCGTAGCCACCGTTGGCTTGCCCTCAGCAAACGCCATGGTCACCGGGGCCATTACGCCGCCGAAGCTCAACGCCGCCGTGAGGCCGGCGGTTACTGCCAGGCGTGCGATGTTCTTGCTCATGCTCATCTTCTTTTCCTCTGCTTTCTGCTCGAATTCCATTTGATCTAAATCTGTCTGTCTGTATCTTAGCATCTGCTTCGCTATGTCTCGCCCCGCTCTCTGTGGGGCTGCCAGCTACTCTTTATGGCTGCCACCTCCCCGCTTGACCAGGAGCGCGACCACGATGAGCGCGGCTCCGGCGACCGCTGCGGCGGCCGCGGCGTACATTGCCATATCGCCAGTCGAGGGCATAAAGCCTCCGGTGGTAATGCTAGGGGGTGTGCCGGTGGGCGTGTTAATGAGCGACGCCTCCAGGCTGCCCGTCGACCCGTCCGCGCTGTCGGCGCGCAGGGGCGACTCGGCCGTGATGGTGAGCTTGGGCTTGGCGGCGGCCACCTGGTCGACGTCCAGGCCCTCGGCCTTGACCGTCACGGAGCGCGTGCCCTCGAAGGCAGTGTAGCCCTTGGGCGCCTTGATCTCCGCATCCCACGTGCCGTCGGCCGCCAGCGTGCGACCGCGGTCGTCGGCGATGCTCAGGACCGCCCCGGCAAGCGGCTTGTCGCCGTCGCTGCCGCGCTTGGTGAGCGCGAGATCCCAGGTGTAGGCGCACGCGTCGTCGCTCGGCGTATGGGTGAATCCGGCGTCGCCGGACTGGTCGGCAAAGGGAGAGCGCGGGTAGCGCAGGTAGACCTCGTTGGGGTTGCCCTTCGCGATGCCGTGGTTGCACGCGCTGTTGAGCGGCGCATTGTACACGGCGACCACGCGGGCGCCCGCGGCGAAGGCGTCGGCCCCGCCGAGCGCGGCGATCAGGTCGCCGGTGCGCACGGTGAAGGTCTTGCCGTCGGCCGCTACCTTGGTGGCGCACTGGGCCGTGATGTCGGTCCAGCCCTTCGCGGGCTCGGTGCCGGCGCGCCCGTCCTTGCCGGCCAAGACGGCGTCGAAGCCGCCGTCCGCGCCCGCCGCCACGTACACGCGCATGCTCGCGGCCACCTTGGAGGGGTCGAGCCCCGCACTCATGGTGTCGACGAACTGCACCGTATAGGTGTCGTAGGCCGTGAGGCCCGCCGGGACCGTGGCAGAGAGGCGCCAGTACAGGTCGTCGGCGACCGTGGCGTCGGCGGCCTTCTGCCATGCGGCGGCGCTGTCCTCCAGCACGTGCTTGGCGACCTTGGGCGTCGCCGCCTTGGGCTCGACGGTGACGGCGCCGCCGCCGACCAGGGCCATGATCGGCGCGGTGCCGGCCTCGTTCTGGGCGATGGCGTCGTCGTCGGCGACGATGAGCCAGTAGCCGCAGGGCAGCTCGCCCGTCGTGCCCGCGTTAAGGGCCACGGACACGGCGCCAGAGCTCTGGAGGGAACGAGCGAGCTGTGCGCTCAGCGCGCTCGTAAGGTGGGAATCGGTGTTGAGCCACTCGGCAGCTTCCTGCGCGGTGGTCTGGGAATTGGGCATGCCGGCGCTATGCAGCACAGGCAGGACGGCGTCGCGCACGGTGTCGCTTGCCCAGGCGAGGTCGGTGGCGATCTTGGCGTCGCTGTCGCCGTCGACGACGTTGGCGCTAAAGATCTGGTAGGCATCGTAGCTGCTCGCCACGGTGCCGCCCACCGTGATGGAACCGGTCGAGGTCGGCGCAGCCTGCGCGGAAGCGGGGAACACAACCGCGCAGGTGCCGATCAGGAGGGCAAGCAGCGCAAACAAGATCGGGAAGGAGCAAACTTTCTTATTCACGACGCTTACCTCCCTTCGCATTCGCCTTGCGACGAATGTGCATCCAGACCGCAGCAGCGCAAAGCACCGCCGCGCCGGCAAGGTACGTCAGAGTGACGCCCGACATACCAGAAAGGGGCAAAGAGGTGGAGTAGGTGTTGGTGAAGGTGGGGATGGACTTGTCGGTGAGTTCATGGGGCGTGTCGCTCACCGGTTTACCGTCGACGCCCTTGATCTTGGTGTAGGTTACCGTGGTGGCCTTGATTGTTCCGTCTTTTTGGTCCGTCATCGTGACATCAAATCGATAGACCGACTGATCGAACTTGTAATGCGGATAGGTCGTGCTTTCGTCCTGCTCGCGCACATAATACGTGAAGGTCTTGGAGGCGCCACGACCCGTAGAGTCACCAGCAGTGTAGGGATCCTTCGTGATATCAGAGAGCGTGTACGCAATCCCCTTATCAAAGACGAACGGAAGCGTCTGCTTCTTTTTATCGCCAGAGGTCACGGCAGTGCCGACGATGTCTTCGACTCTAAATCTGCTGTCTTTCGCAAGTTGAAGCGTAAACTCCTTCATCTCACCACCCTTAACGACCTTAGTCGCCTTAGGAGTCCAGGAGCCTCTGGAGGTGTACGGAGTGTACTTGTTGGTGAAGGTCTTTCCCCCGTCGGGGCCGACAATCGAATAATAGCCTTGCTCGTTCTTTTCCAACGAGTTAGTTGAATCTCCCAGACTCACGCTTGTGATCGTGTAGTTGTGAACGCAAAGAGGAACCTCCGAGTTTGGATCTTCCTTGCTAGGCACATTCATGAGTGGCGTTTTGTTGTCCTTAACCTTCACCACAATCTTGTACACGGCTGGGTCGTACGTGATGTCGGGATCGTACGTGATGTCGGGATCATTGCCAGCATTTTCGACCAAGTAGTATGTAATCTCATTAGCCTTAACAGCCTTATCAATATACTGTTCGCCAAGGTCAAAGGTGATGTTACCCCTCTCATCATTCTTGGCAGTTCCGACCAAGGTGCAGCCGCCACTTTTGAATGTCTTGTCATTCCAAGAGGGATCCGTCGCGTCATCCGAATCCTTACGGTAGACCGAGAAGGAGAACTTGCCTTTGTCAAATTTCATGTTTTGATTGGTCTGCTGATTGGCCTGCTGATTTATCAGCGCCTTGGTTGCCTTCAACTTAAGGCTCGGTAAGATGTACGTATCCGCAGGCACGCCTAGGCACAAGTTGCCATTCGACATGATGCCGCCACCATGGTCCCAAGAATAGTTGCCCGTGATGAAAGTTGCCGCTTTATTCCGTACTGCACCAATCGTCGTTTTATCCGTGGTATCAACACCCGAAGTCAGACCGATGCTATTTTTTACCTGAGCAGCACCGTTGGCGGGGATGGCAATGCGATTCGTTAGCTCAATGCTTCCCGAATACTGGGCGTCTATATCGCCAAGCATCTTGCCGCTTACCACTGCGACCGGCGTTGTGTGACCTTCCGCCGCGAGGAAGAAATCGGCATGACCATTCTTACGAAAAACATGTTCCTTGTTAGAGTCGACCGAGTTATAGGCGATCCAGTCCTCATCCTTACCCTCGCCGCCGCCAGAAAGATGGAGGCTACCATTATTACTGTTATTATTATTCTGCGGGTCATATTTGGTGAAAGAACTAGCGTCTTTAGCGTCAGTGTTGCCAAAAATCGCTGTG
>CATZTY010000059.1 GCA_958424475.1 uncultured Collinsella sp. | reverse complement strand
CAAGGCGATCGATGGTTTTCCATTTATGTTCCAGTTGGTGGGGTATCGGGCATGGAATGCTTCGCGCCAAGCCTCCGAGGTTTCTATTGAAGATGTCGAACGCGGCGCGAAACTTGCGCAAGAGGAGCTGGAATCGCGAGTTTTCGCTTCAACAGCGGCGGAACTTTCACGAGGGGACCTTGAATTTCTTCGTGCAATGAATCCGGTTGGGACGACGACCAGGCAAGAGCTGGCAGCGAGGCTTAAGAAGAGTTCCGGTTCGATTTCAACGTATAAAAAGCGTCTGGTAGAGGCGGGGGTAATTGAAGAACCTCTGCAAGGACGTTTTGAATTTGCGCTGCCAGGCTTCGGCCGATATGTGGCATCGCTTTGTTAGGGGGTTGTTGCTGCGAAGGATCTCTTCATGTCCTTTAGCTGTCTCGATCTGTAACAATAAGCCTGCTTTTAGGGTCCTATCTGTTACAGACTGAGACAAACTGGCAGAGTGACCTTCTGCTCCGCTCAAACCGCTACAAAGGGGACAGGCCCCGTTGTAGCGGTTTTTGTTTTAGGCCGAGGGGAAGGCCTTGGTGAGACCGGTGCGCGTCTGCGTGTCAGTCTTTTGGTAGATAGAGCTCAGGTGGCGCTGTACCATGCGCATCGAGATGCCGAGCTCCTCGGCGATCTGCTTGAGCGGGCGTTCATCCTGGGTCACGGCTATGAGCACGTCGACTTCGCGCGGGGTGAGAGCGTGGTTGGCGATGAAGGTCTGGCGCTGCTCTTCGATACTCGGCGCGGCGAGTGCTTCTTCTGCCAGCTGCCCGCGCTCGCGCTCCTGCTCGGTTTGGGGTAGGCGGAACAAGCCGGCTGCCACGAATGTCGCGCAGGCGGCGACGAGCAAAACGAGCGCACCGATCATGATGAGAGCGACATTGTCCGAGGTCACGAGCGCCAGCGAGATACCCGATGTGGTGAACGCGCATACGTTGTTGGCAGCGCGACCCATGCCGGCCCATAAGGCGGGCGCGCGCATGCGCGGTGCCAGCTGCGTAAAGGTGGCGGTAAAGAACGTGACAAAAAAGCCCGAGCTCAGGTAAAAGACGACAAGGCCCAGGTTGGGATCGGCCCCGGCCTCCACGGCTAGGATGGAAATGGTCGAGAGCACGGCGATGCCGAACATGACAAGTCCCATGTAACGGCGCTCGGCAAGATCAAAGACGATGCCGGCGGCATAGGCTGCTCCCGCTCCAGTGGCGAGTTCGGGGTCATCTTGGAACGCCATCGAGAATGCGTGGTGCGCCGCGGCGCCCAGTAGGCCGAGTCCGAGGAATGCGATGCGCCCCAGAATCTCGAGGGCAAGCGGACCCGTGGGGGATTGAATCTGAGTCAATCCCAAGATGGCGATGGAGACGGCGGCACTTACAACTGCCTGAGGCTGGCCTTTGCGCTGGCAGGTGCGCCACATGAGAATTTGTGCCCCGGGATCCGGATATCTTCCCGTAACATGGTGTTACAGAAGCACCCCTTACGACAAGGAGGCTCATATGCGAAAGCAAATCCATGACAACCCAATCGACCACGGCCGCGCATGCTCGCTCTCCCACGGAACGTGGCGTCGCGTGGGCGCCAAGCTTGCCTGCGCGGGGGCTTGCGTGCTCATGGCCGGCCAGCTGCTGCTACCGAGCGTGGCACTCGCCGCCGACTGGGTCAACGTCGGCGGCACGCAGTACAACAAGGGCGCGGTTGCCGGCGACGAGGCCGGAACGTGGTCCTGGGACGGCGCCGACGACATGAAGCTCAACGGCTACGACGGTGCCGGCATCAGCGCTCAGGGCAACCTCAATATCGGCGTGACGGGCACCAACACCGTAACGGCCGATTCCTTGCAGAGCGCTATCGAGGTCAAGGACGGCAACCTTGCCATCACGGGGGAGGGAACCCTCAACGCGACGGCCGAACCACAGAAGAGCAGGAGCGCTGTTAAGGTCGAGTGCGGTAGCCTCGCCATCTCGGGCGACGTGACTCTCAACGCGACGGCCGGGACCGATACGATAGCGGTTTCGGGGGACGGTAAGGCCGGCGGCGACGTGGACATCCGCGGTGCCAACGTTAACGTGACGGCAACGAACAAAGTGCCTCATACCATCGGCATTCATACGCGGGCAGGCAACATAACCATTAACGAGGGCGCCGACGTCCACGTCGAGGCGGAGGCGAATGGGGGGGCTCAATGCCGTTGCAGTCTATGCCGAAAACATCTCCTCCGAGCATGGAGGCTGCATCGCGGTGGATAACGCAAAATTAGATGCGGCGGCGCGTAATGCAAACATGTTGTCGGTCGCCCTGTATTCGTTCGGGGGTAAGGATACATATTTGAGTATTACCAACGGGGCGGATGTTACGCTCGTGGCGAGTGATAGTGTCGAGGTTTTGGATGGTGTTTGGATGCGCGCGCAGGACGGCGTGTCGCGGGTGCTCGTCGAGAATTCGAGCCTTACAGTTCGATGCGGTGACGGAACTGGCCACAGTCGTAAACATGGCTACGGAATATATTCCCAGTCCGGCTCCCAGTCCGCCATCCCTCGAATTGACATCATTAATTCAAATGTTGAGGTGTCGGGTAATGCAGCGGCAATCTACGCTGTCAATCAAGGTGATGCAGCCTCTTGTCTCTCAATTGATGGCGGATCGGTAGTTACGACTCCCGCCGGCGGCACTGTGCGAGAAACTACGGGAAACGGACTCGTCATCGGTGTTCCCGGGTCGTCTGTCATCCAGGACATTAGAACTTCCGACGAGGTCGCCCGTAGCGTGGTAATCAGCTCCGGAGATGCGGTCGAACCCGAGCCCACCCCGCAGCCTGAGCCCACCCCGGCCCCCACGCCACAGCCGGGCGGCGGCAGCGGGACCGCCGTGCCGTCCGTGACGCCGACTCAGGCGAGTTTCACGGCTGCTGCCTCCAAGCCGGCCGCGAAGGCCACCGCTGCCCAGAAGTCCGTGGGCACTCTGGCCGCCACGGGCGACAACGCCGCGACGGCGGCCGCCGCCCTTGGCATCGCCGGCGCAACCGTTGCCGCTGCCGGCATCGCCGCAACCAAGCGCCGCAAGCGCTAGGCTTTTGGTGGCAGCGCCCATTCTCGGCTTTTACAAAATCTCAATCTGTAACACCAAACCTGATAGTTGGGCTCTAGGTGTTACAGATTGAGACGAACTGTTCAGCCGCTAACCTAACGTCTCGATCTGTAACACGTGGCGAGGAATTTGGTCTCTAACTGTTACAGATTGAGACAAACGTCGGAATCGGTTCGCCGACCAGGCCCCAAACCACCACAAAGGCGCATGTTCCCTTTGTGGTGATGGGTTGGCCGGCATAGAAAAAGTCCCCGCCGGGCGTGTGCTCGACGGGGACTTTGCCGTTTGATGGCTAACGCTGTAGGTGATTACTCGCCCAGCAGGCTCTTGGTGATGGAAGCGGCGGCCTTCTTGCCGGCGCCCATCGCCAGAATGACCGTAGCGGCACCGGTGACGATGTCGCCGCCGGCCCAGATGCGGGGATCGGTGGTCTGGCCGGTCTCCTCGTCGGCGACGATGTAGCCCCACTTGTTGAGCTCCATCTTGCCGCCGATCTTCTTTGCGAAGGGGTTGGCGTTGGTACCGATAGCCGAGATTGCGACGTCGCAGGGAATCTCCTCGATGGCGCCCTCGATGGGCACCGGGCGACGACGGCCGGACTCATCGGGCTCGCCGAGCTCCATCTTCTGGACCTTGACGGCGCACACGGAGCCGTCCTCGCCAGCGACAAACTCGAGCGGGGAAACGAGCGGCAGAACCTCGACGCCCTCGGCCTTGGCGTGGTGCAGCTCGGCACGACGGCAGGGCATCTCGTCCTCGGTACGACGGTAGGCGATGATGGCGTGCTCGGCGCCCAGACGCTTGGCGGTACGGACGGCGTCCATAGCCACGTTGCCGCCACCAAAGACAACGACGTTCTTGCCGTGCTTGGTGGGGGTGTCGTACTCGGGGAACTTGTTGGCCTTCATCAGGTTCACGCGGGTGAGGTACTCGTTCGCGAAGAAGACGTTGGGCAGGTTCTCGCCGGGGACGTTGAGGAACTTGGGCAGGCCAGCGCCGGTCGCCACGTAGATGGCGTCGAAGCCCTGCTCGAACAGCTCCTCGGCCGTGGCCATGTTGCCCACGACGGAGTTGTACTCAAACTTGACACCCATGTCCTCCAGGCCGTCAATCTCGCGCTTGACGACTGCCTTGGGCAGACGGAACTCGGGGATGCCGTAGACCAGCACGCCGCCGCCGGTAAAGAAGGCCTCAAAGACGGTAACGTCAAAGCCGTTGCGGGCGAGCTCGCCGGCGCAGGTGATGCCGGACGGGCCGGAGCCGACGACGGCGACCTTCTTGCCGTTCTTGGGAGCCATCTTGGGCGTGGAAGCGAGCTCGGGGCGATCACCCAGGAAGCGCTCGAGCTGGCCGATGGCCACGGGCTCGGACTTCTTGCCACGGATGCACTTGCCCTCGCACTGGTTCTCCTGCGGGCAGACGCGGCCGCAGATGGCGGGAAGCATGGAGTCCTCGCGGATGGTATCGAGAGCGCCGCCGAAGTCCTTCTCGCGGATCTGTTCGATAAAGCGGGGGATGTTGATGTTGACGGGGCAGCCCTCAACACAGAACGGCTTCTTGCAGTTGAGGCAGCGCTCGGCCTCGGCCAGCGCCATCTCCTCGGTGAAGCCCTTGTCGACGGGGCGGAAGTCGCAGGCGCGCTCGGCAGCCGGCTCCTCGTTATCGGGGGTGCGGGGCGACTTCATATCGGCAACGAAACGACCGTTAACTAGTGGCATGCGCAGCTCTTTTCCTCATAGGCCTTGAGGGACTCGCCCTCTTCGGAACGGTAAGCGGCCTGGCGGGCACGAAGGTCATCCCAGTCGACCAGGGTGGCATCGAAGTCGGGGCCGTCGACGCAAGCGAACTTGGTCACGCCGCCCACCTCGACGCGGCAGCAGCCGCACATACCGGTGCCGTCAACCATGATGGGGTTGAGCGACGCGGTGATGGGGGTGTCGTACTTCTGGGCGGTGAGGGTCGAGAACTTCATCATCGGAACGGGGCCGACGCAGAAGACCTGGCTCACGGCCTTGTCCTGCAGCAGGCGCTCCAGCGGAGCGGTGACAACGCCCTGCTCGCCGTAGGAGCCGTCGTCAGTGGTGATGTGGATGTGGTCCTCGTCGAGGAGCTCGCGGAACTGGTCCTCCATGAGCAGGAGGTCCTTGGTGCGGGCGCCCATGATGGCGTGCACCTCGTGGCCGGTCTCGACCAGGTGCTTGGCGACCGGGAAGGCAATTGCCAGGCCGACGCCGCCGCCAATGACAGCGCAGGGGCCCTCGGCCATCTCGGTGGGAACGCCCAGCGGGCCCACGACGTCGCGCAGCGACTCGCCGGCCTCGTAGGTGGAAAGCATCTCGGTGGTCTTGCCGATCACCATGAAGATGAACTCGACCCAGCCCTCGTCACCGTTCCAGCCGGCCAGGGTAAACGGGACGCGCTCGCCCGTCTCGTTGGCGCGAACCATGAGGAACTGTCCAGCGTGCGCATGCTTGGCGATTGCAGGCGCCTCGATGCGGAACTTGAACACCTTCTCCGAGAACTGCGTCTTCTCCAGGATCTTATACATAGAACCCCTCTCTTGTTAGGGCTGCCGAACCGTGCCTCCACGGAAATGGACGGTAGCCCGAATAAAACCGTACGCGCACAGGCGTTGTGCAGACATACGGTGCAAATTATACCCTCATGGACATGTCGCTTACGTGTGTCTTTGGCAGGTGGGAGCAGGGTTTATCCACTTTGGCCTACCAAATAGGGGCAGGTTTATTTTGGTCAGCCTTATCGGGTAAAACGGCAAAGGGGGCCGGCCTCGGTTTGTGATGAGGCCGGCCCCCTTTGGGGTGTTATGCATGTATGGTGGCAGCGTGTTTATTGCGATGTGCCTACTGCGGCGTTTCCGCAGGTAAAACCTGCCAAAATAAACCTGTCCCTAAATGGTAGGTTTTAGTGCTTGCCGTTGGCGGAGGCGGCGCCGTTGACATGGTCGCGAGCGTAGACCACGCCGTGCACGATCGCCAGGCCGGCGGCGTCGGCCGCGCGGGCGCAGGTGTCCTGGAAATCCTCGGCCTCGCGGGCGCGCAGCTGCTTGAGCACGTAGTCGGCGACAGCCATCTTGCCGGGAGGGTTGCCGATGCCGGTGCGGATGCGGCTGAAGTCGCGGCTGCCCATCTTGTCGATGATGGAACGCAGGCCGTTGTGGCCAGCATGGCCGCCGCCCACCTTGACGCGCACGTCGCCGGCGGGAATATCGAGCTCGTCGTGGATTACGAGCAGCTCCTCGGCCTTGATCTTGTACTCGCGACAGAGCTTGGAGATGGGGCCGCCCGAGGTATTCATGTACGACTGCGGCTTGACCAGCACAATCTGCCGCTTGCCTCCCTCTTCGTCGGGGTCGTTGATGTTGATGACCGCGACCTCGGCGCCGGCCTGGTTTTTCCAGTACGTGACGCCGGCCTGACGGGCCAGCTCGTCGATTGCCTTAAAGCCGGCGTTGTGGCGGGTCTCGGCATACTCATCGCCAGGGTTGCCAAG
>CATZTY010000058.1 GCA_958424475.1 uncultured Collinsella sp. | reverse complement strand
GCGAGTTAGCCGGCAGGTCGGCATGTCAATCCTGGTCTAACAGAGCCTTAAATAAAGCCGCCTACGTTGCAAATCGGTCATCTTGGAGTATTTGTCCCCACATTAGGCAATAATGTTGCCAAAGACATCGTTTGCGATCCAGGTAATTCGCTCTAGATACGAAGGGATGATTTCGATGTTCTGTTCGCAGTGTGGCGCTCCTATGGGCGATAACGACAAGTTCTGCGGTGTGTGCGGTGCTCCTAATGCTGGTGCTGCAGCTTCCACCCCTCAGGGTCAGCCTCAGCAATTTGTCCCTCAGCCTCCCATGAACGCGTCCAAGGGCTGTGTGGCTCAGGCGTTTGAGGATATGACCAAGACTCCGGGCGTGCTGCAGCGCGTGTGCCAGATCGCTTTTTTGCCGGCGCTTATCTGTGTCGTGTCGGTACTCGTTCTGTTCATCCCCGTTATCGGCGGTATTGCAGCTGCCATCGGCTTTTTGGCTGCCTACGTGGCGAGCGTGTGCGGTTCGGGCTTTGGCATCGAGTGGGGTCGCGACCTGTCGCTTAAGATCGATGACGGCATGGATCGTCCGTTGATGCGTTCCACGTCGTTTGGTCTCGGAATCTTTTCGAGCGTTATTTCGGTCGTGCTCGAGTTTATCGCTGCCATTCCCGTTATCGGTGTAGTGCTTTCGCTGGTGGAGAGCGTGGTAATTGGCGCCGCAGGCTCGTATTCGTATTACGGCTCTTATGCGCTCGAGGCTGCGCTGTTTGTCTCGCTTGGCCTGCTTGTCTTGGCTATGATTGCCACGGCGGTCCTGGGGGTCTTCTTTAAGATGTTCGCCGACATTGCCGTGATGCACTTTGCGGTGACCGGTCGCGTCGAGAGCGCGTTTTCGCTCGATAAGGTTTGGGCAGCCTTTAAGAACAATAAGACCAAGCTGTTCTGCGCTTCGTTCCTTCCCGAGTTTTTGACGGGCCTGGTCGCCAACGTTGTCACATGGATCTTGACGGTCGTCTTTGGCGCCGTTGCCTCTGTCGGTATGTATAGCTACTACTATCGTCCTACGGGTATTGAGGCGATTGTTGCCGGCGGTGGCATCACACTCGTGCTGTTCCTGGTGCTGGTCGCTTTTGTCACCGTGTTTCTTACGGTCTTTGGCAAGATGTTCAAGCACCGTGCCGTTGGCTATTGGGTTGCACGTTATGCAAGCGAGTGGGCCGACGAGGACAAGGACGACGTCCTGACCTTTGTATTGCCCTTCGAGAAGAAGTCCGCTCCCTCGGGTTACAGTGCTCCGGATGTCGCGTCTGAGCCCAAGTCCGCGCCCGAGGCGGCGCCCGTGCCTGAGCCTGACCCTGCGCCTGCGCCTGCGCCCGAGCCCGAGCCTGACCCTGCGCCTGAGTCCGAGCCGGCGCCCGAGTCGGCACCCGAGTCGGCACCTGCACCTGAGCCGGCGCCCGAGTCAAGTTCCGACGAGGACCCTCAGGACGAGTAGCATGCCGCCTGCCATTTGGGGACGGGGTAGAAATAGCGCTTGACAAATGAGCGGGGGCGGACGTTTCGACACGTCCGCCCCCGCTTTGCTTTAGCCAGGCTGTTATGGATGGGTGTGACGACTAATCGTCGTGCTTTTCCTCGTGACGAGCGGCGGCGCGAGCTTCGTGGATGCCCTTGATTGCGGCATGGCGAGCCGTGCGGGCATCATGGATGGCGTCACGAGCCTCGGCGGTCGTCGCCTTGGCAGAGCGCAGCTTGGCGGCCAAGTCGGGATTGGTTTCGGCGACTGCGGTAATCGCGGGGCCGTCGAGCTCCTCTTGCGTGGGCTCGGCCAAAAAGTCGATGGCATACTGGGCTGCAACCATGGAGCCCTTGGCCAGCACGCTCTCGTCAATCTTGTAGAAGCAGGAATGTTGGGCGTACGTGGCGCCAATCTTGGGGTTGCGCGTGCCAACAAAGGCGAGCACGCCCGGCACGCGGCGCAGATACTCCGAGAAGTCCTCGCCCGAAAGCGTACCGCGATAATGGCCTTCGCCGGCTGCACCCAGGCACTTGACCACGGCCTGACGGCAGCGCTCGCTCGAGGCGGCATCGTTTTCGACCTTGTAGTTGGCGATGGTGTAGTCGGTAAGTTCGGCCTCGGCGCCCAGGGCTGCCGCGGTGTGCTCCACGATGCGGCGCATGAGCTCGGGCATTTCCTCGTGCGTCCTGTCGCTATAGGTGCGCACCGTGCCGGCAAGGTAGGCCGTGCCGGCGATAACGTTGCGCGCGGTGCCACCATGCAACTCGCCGACGGTGATGACGGCGGGCTCGTAGGGGCTGATTTCGCGCGAGACGATGGTCTGCAGGGCGTTGACGATCTCGGCGGCAACCATGACGGCGTCGTGGCCGCGCTGGGGCATGGCGCCGTGGCATGAGGTGCCGCGGACGTCGATGCGGAACCAATCGGTATTGGCCATGCGCGGGCCGGGCTCACAGCTCACGGTGCCGGCGTCGACCTCGCTCCAGATATGTGCGGCGTAGGCACCGTCGACGCCGTCGAGCACGCCGGTGCCGATCATGAGCTTGGCACCCTGGCCGTTTTCCTCGCTAGGCTGGAACACGATGCGGATCTCGCCGTGGATGTCATCGGTCATGTGGCGCAGGATTTGCAGCGTGCCGAGCATCATGGCGATGTGACAGTCGTGACCGCAGGCGTGCATGCAACCCTCATTGACGCTGGCGAACTCCTCACCGGTCTGCTCGGTGACGGGCAGGGCGTCGATATCGGCGCGCAGCAGGATACGGCGGCGCGGCGTGCCGTCCTCGCGGTAGGCATCCGGCGCGGTACCGCGAAGCGTTGCCACCAAGCCGGTCTTGAGCGGACGCTCGTAGGGGATATTCATGGCGTCGAGCTGGTTGGCGATGTCGGAGGTCGTGCGCTCCTCGGCAAGGCTCAGCTCCGGGTGCTTATGGAAGTGCCGGCGCTGCTTGATGATATAGGGTTCAAACTCGGTGGCAATGTCTCGGATGGCCGCGGTGACGTCGTCTGCCGCGCGAACCTCGGTTGCCGCCATAATCTGCTGTGCCTTGGTCTTCGTCATGGTCGATTTGCTCCTTGCTGGGTTGATCGCAAAATCGTACAGGCTCTCTCCAGTATGCCACCTGCCGCTAGGGCTGGTAAAGTTGCCGTTTGCCGCTTGGGGTTTTGTTGCAGGGGCGGGGGAGTACACTCGGGGGTGTTGAATTACCTGCCAGAGATGGGGATGCTCATGCAGCATATCGATCGGATTATCCGCTCCAAGAACGTTTTTACCGCTCAAGACGGTATCGATACCGCCCGCGAGCTGGCGATCGCCATCGCGGGTGATCGCATCGTCGCAGTCGGCGCGCCCGATGACGTGATTGCCGCCGCTCCCGCCGTCACGCCGGCTATCGACTATGGCGAGCAGTTTATCTGCCCCGGTTTCCACGATGCGCACCTGCATTTCTTCCATACCTCGGTCGGTTCCTCGCCGTATATGCTCATGGATATGGGCACGTCCGAGGCGGCACTGGTGCAGCGCGCGCTCGAGTTTTCCCGGGATCTGCCCGACGACGCCTGGGTCGTGACCCAGGGTTGGCGCGATTACCGCTGGGATCCGCCCGAGCATCCCACTAAGGCATCGCTCGACGCCGCCTTCCCCGATCGTCCCTGTGTTATGTACTCGGGCGACGGGCATACGCTGTGGCTCAACAGCCGCGCGCTCGAAGCCCTCGGCGTGACGCGCGACAGCGAGCCTCCGGCGGGTGGCAGTTACGACAAAGGCTCAAACGGTGAGCTTACGGGTATCGCCCACGAGGCAGCTGCCATGCAGCTGCTGCCGCGCTGCCTGGAGTGGCTGGGCGAGGACCGCATCGCGAGCGCGTATGCCGACCAAATGAAACGCATGGCCGAGCAAGGCATTACCTCGATTTGCGACATGTCGCTCATGCCCATGCCGGGCTGCGACTTTATCCGCGACGACGTCTACGACAAGCTGCAGGCTGCCGGCAAGCTGGGCATTCGCGCCCACCTGTTCCCCACGCTGTTGGATGACCAATCGCGCTTGGAAGAGCTTCAGACCCGCTACGCAAACAATGCGTTGCTCTCGGCGCCGGGCTTTAAGCAGTTCTTCGACGGCGTGTCGAGCGAGCATACCGCATACCTCACTGAGCCATATGCCAACCCACGCTTCCCGGGCGATCAGGGCCGTCTGACGGTTCCTGTCGAGCGCATGCGCAAGTTGGTTCTGGCGGCAGCCGAGCGTGGCCACACCGTGCGCATCCACGTTATCGGCGACGGTGCCATCCATGCTGCGCTCGATATCTTTGAGGAGGCGGCAGAACTCTACGGCTTGCCCCAGCACGGCCATAATACGCTCGAGCATCTGGAGAATCTGCTGCCTCAGGACATCGATCGTCTGCGCAAGCTCAACGTCATTGCCTCGAGCCAGCCTTGCCACATCACGCTCGACCCGGGTGGCCCGGAGCGCGACCTGGGTCTGGAACGCAGCCGCATCATGTGGCCGTTTGCAACTTATCAGCAGCGCGGCATCCGTCAAGCCTTCGGCACCGATAGCCCCATAACAGCTGTTACCAGCATGAACGTGCTCTACACGGCTATCACGCGCCAGGACCCCAAAAGCCACTGGCCCGAGGGCGGCTGGTTGCCGAGCGAGCGCATCGATGCAGCAACAGCCCTGCGCAACTACACCCTGGGCAGCGCCTATGCAGCGGGCGACGAACAAAACCTCGGCAGCTTGGAGCCCGGCAAATACGCCGATCTGGTAGTCCTGGACCAAAACCCGCTCACTGTCGATCCACAAGAGCTCCAGGCTACCAAGGTTCAGACCACCTACCTGGCAGGTAACTTGATTTACGAGCGCTAAGTATTCATGCCGTACCGTTAAGCGCGGCTCGGACAGCCTATTTTGGGATAGCGCTCGAGCCGCGTTTGTTTGCCGGTGGGGATTTGTTAGTAGCGTCCCCGCTCTGCTGGATTTGGGCGCAGGGTGGAGGCGCTGCTGCCCTGCGCGCTCAATTTGAACATCAGCAATGCTGCCTCTTGATGTTTTGCATACTTCCCATTACAGATTGCATAAAAAGGCTGGGATGTTCTTCTTGATCCTGATGTACCCCCGCCCGTGCCGTGCAAAAAACGGAGTATTCAGCACCGCGAGCTCTGCCGGTGCCGCTGCGGCTGAGTAACGTTGCGAAGATTGACGTCATTTTGGGCTCCGGTACGGCGCAAAGTACGCCCATTTGTCCCAGCGGGGTCTGCCCACCGACCAAAACCGCCCGCTGAAGGCGTTTTTGGGACCAATAAGGTATGTCCGGCGCGTATGCAGCCGTCTTGGCTTGCTGAATACTCCCAAAAATGCACGGTGCTCCCCAGGGGACCCGTGCGCGCAGCGAAAACCATTCCCGCATTCCTGTCCGCATCGCCATTTTACTGAACTGACTTTTCTGAATGCCGGGCCCGAATTAGTTAACCTGGCTCCCGGGGCGGACCGGAGGGCATGAAGTTTGTCGCGAGTTCTGCACGCAAAGGAAAGCACTTAATGTGCTTTCCGTCTTGCGCAGGACTGTAGAGCAGCAAACTTCATGCCCTCCGGTCCGCCCCGGGAGCCACTGCTAAGTTATCCCCCGGCATTCAGAAAATCTAAGTGCCAAAAAATAAGATTTTTTGACTCCGTGTTGTATAACCCGCCATTCGTGGGTACCATTCAACGCGTACGCAAACAAAAAGGGTTAATTCGCGTGGTATAACCGCGCGGCCCAAAAAGGAGGAGACAAGCATGTCGTCTTTGAAGCCGCTTGCAGATCGTGTTCTGGTCAAGCCCGACGAGGCCGAGCAGAAGACCGCTTCTGGTCTGTATATCGCCAGCAACGCCCAGGAGAAGCCGCAGCGTGGCACCATCGTTGCCGTTGGCGCCGGCAAGGTCAACGACAAGGGTGAGCGCATCCCCATGGACGTCAAGGTCGGTGACGTTGTCATCTACGGTAAGTTCGGTGGCAACGAGGTCAAGGTCGACGGCGAGAAGTATCTGCTGATGCGCGCCGACGACATCTACGCTGTTGTCGAGGCCTAGTCTCGTCAGAATCTCTGATTCGTCTTTGAACGCGCCCGCCGCATAGGACTCGGAAGCGGCGACGCGAGTCACGTTTCTTTTGGAGGATTACCTACCATGGCAAAGAACATTACGTTCAATACCGATGCCCGCGCTAAGCTCGCCAAGGGCGTCAACACTCTGGCCGACGCCGTTACCGTCACCATGGGCCCCAAGGGCCGTTACGTCGCTCTGCAGCGCACGTTCGGTGCCCCGACCATCACCAACGACGGCGTTTCCGTCGCTAAGGAGATCGAGCTCGAGGACAACATCGAGAACATGGGCGCTCAGCTGGTGAAGGAGGTCGCCACCAAGACCAACGACACCGTGGGTGACGGCACCACCACCGCAACCCTGCTCGCCCAGGCCATCGTCAACGACGGTCTGCGCAACGTCGCCGCTGGCGCTAACCCGCTGGCCATCCGTCGCGGCATCGACAAGGCCGTTAACGCCGCTGTCGCCGAGATGAAGAAGCAGGCCAAGCCGGTCGAGACCAAGGAGCAGATCGCTTCCGTCGGTACCATCTCTGCC
>CATZTY010000057.1 GCA_958424475.1 uncultured Collinsella sp. | reverse complement strand
TTCCGGGAATCCGACGTGCTCGTCGGGGTAACGTTCCTCACCAAAAAAGACCCGCTCCCCTGTTGAGAAGCGGGTCTTTGGAAGGGCGGTTAACGTACTAGGAAATTATTCCTCGTCGTTGTCCTTGGCCTCTTCGGCGTCGTCGGTGTCCACGAGCTGGTTGAGCAGCTCGTCGAGGGAAGCCATGTCCTCGTTGATCGCGCCGTTGGCGGGAGCCTTCTTGTCGTCGATCGGGGCGCCCAGGAGCTCCTCGTCGGCGTCGGCGTGATGCGTCGGAGCGGAGGTACCCAGCAGAATGTCGTCCGGACCGTCGGGGCTAAAGACCATCTGCAGCAGCTGCGAGAGGTCTTCCTCGTCGGCAACGTCGTCGTTGTTCTCGAGGATGTAGAGCAGATCGTGGGCCTCGAGGCCGTCACGGAGCTCCTCGATCGCCTTGGCACCGATGCCATCGATGCGCAGCAGATCCTCCTCGGACTTGCCGACCAGGTCGCCGACCGTCTCGATGCCGACCTCGCTGAACTTGTTGGTCCAGCGCTGCGACACGCCCAGGTCGTCGAACAGGTACAGACGAGCCTTCTCGGCGGAGATGGTGTGGCCGTTGCGGGTGAACGAACCGTCAGCACCACCGAACTCGTCGTAGCCGGCCCAGTCGAGCTGCTGCGGGAGCTGCTCGTCCAGGTCCTTGAGCTCAACCGGAGCCCACTCGGGCAGCGACTTGGCGTTGGGCGAAGCCGGGCCGTCGATGTCGACATAGCCATCGGCCGTGCGATACGTCAGCTTGGCGTTGGCGTACGGCTTGAGGCCAGTACCAGCCGGGATCTTCTTACCGACGATGACGTTGGACTTAAGGTCGAGCAGGTGGTCGACCTTGCCCTCGATGGCAGCCTCGGTAAGGACACCGGCGGTACGGATGAACGAAGCGCTCGACAGCCAGGAGTCGATGTTGGACGCGACCTTGAGCGTACCCAGGATGACGGGCTCGGCCACAGGAGCCTGACCGCCCAGACGGGCAACGCGCTCGACCTCGTCAGCGAACTCGTAGCGGTCGACGTACTGACCAAGCAGGTACTTGGAGTCGCCGGGGTTGGTGATCTGAACGCGACGCAGCATCTGACGTGCGAGCACCTCGATGTGCTTGTCGTTCAGGTCGACGCCCTGGCTGGTGTAGACGTCCTTGACGCTCTCGACGAAGGTGTGCATCGTCGACTCGATGTCGGTCAGCTTGCGCAGGTTGCGGAAGTTGACGAAGCCCTTGGTGATCTGGTCGCCGGCGCGAACCTCGCAGCCGTCCTCGATCTCGGGCATGAAGCGCACCGAAGCGGGGACGCGACGCTCGTCGAGGACACGGGTGTGGTCCTCGGAGTCGGTGAGCGTCAGCACGTACTCGGACTTCTCGGGCTTAATCGAGAGGTGGCCGGAGTACGGAGCCAGCTCGGCCTCGCGACCCAGGATCTTCTCGTTGACGTTGCCGACGATATCGAACATACGGCTGACCGTAGGCAGACCCTGCGTAATATCGTCGACGCCAGCAACGCCGCCGGAGTGAATGGTACGCATCGTAAGCTGCGTACCGGGCTCGCCGATGGACTGGGCGGCAATAATGCCGACGGCAGTACCGATGGCGACCGGACGACGAGTGGAAAGATCCCAGCCGTAGCACTTCTGGCACACGCCGTACTTGGAGCGGCAGGTGAGCAGCGCGCGAAGCTTGACCTTCTTGAGGCCGGCGTCGACCATCTTCTGGATGTCGGCGACCTTCTCGATGTAGCCGTCCTGCTCAAAGAGCACGGTGCCATCGGGAGCCACGACGTCCTCAATGAAGCAACGGCCGACGAGGTCGGTGTTGAGGTCGGTGGTGCCGGGGATGATGAGGTTGTAGGTAACGCCCTCGTGCGTACCGCAGTCCTCCTCGCGGACGATGACGTCCTGGGCCACGTCGACCAGACGACGGGTCAGGTAACCAGAGTCCGAGGTGTGGGATGCGGTATCGACCAGGCCCTTACGGGCGCCGTAGGTCGAAATGAAGTACTCGAGCGGCAGCAGGCCCTCGCGGAAGTTCGCCTTAATGGGAAGGTCGATCGTCTCGCCGGACATGTCTGCCATCAGGCCACGCATGCCGCCGAGCTGACGCAGCTGGGTCTTAGAACCACGGGCGCCGGAGTCGGCCATCATGTACAGCGGGTTCTCCTCGTCGAACATGTCGAGCATGAGCGCTGCAACCTTATCGGTACAAGCGGTCCACTCGTTAACGACTTCGATGTGGCGCTCCGTCTCGTTGATGAAGCCCTCCTCGAAGTACTCGTTAATCTGGTCGACGTTGGCCTGGGCGCGGTCGAGCAGCTCCTGCTTCTCGGCAGGGATGAGAGCGTCCCACACCGAGATGGTAAGGCCGGCGCGGGTAGCGTAGTGGAAGCCGGAGTACTTGATGGCGTCGAGGATCGGGCCGACCTTGGCCTCGGGGTAACGATCGCAGCAGTCCGCAACCAGCTTGGCAACGTCGCCCTTGACCATCTTGTAGTTCATGAACTCATAGTCTTCGGGCAGGCACTGGCGGTTGAAGATGATGCGGCCGATAGAGGTCTCGAAGCGCGCGGTCTTGTTGCCGGTGACGTCGTAGTCGACGAACTCGTTCTTGCCGTTCTTGACGCGGAAGATACGGGTGCCGTCCTCGTTGATGACGTTGGCGTCGGCAGCGGACACGCGGACCTGAATCTTGGCCTGCATGTCGACCTCGGAGCGGCAGTCATAGGCGTGCAGCGCGTCGTCGAAGCTGGCGAACACGTGGTTCTCGCCCGGCAGACCGTCGCGGACCTGGGTGAGGTAGTACACACCGATGATCATGTCCTGCGAGGGGATGTTGACCGGCTTGCCGGATGCCGGCGAGCGCAGGTTATTCGCAGAGAGCATGAGCACGCGGGCCTCGGCCTGAGCCTGGCTGGACAGCGGCACGTGAACAGACATCTGGTCGCCGTCGAAGTCGGCGTTGAAGGGCGAGCAGACCAGCGGGTGCAGGTGGATAGCCTTGCCCTCGACCAACACCGGCTCAAAGGCCTGGATGGACAGACGGTGCAGGGTCGGTGCACGGTTGAGCAGCACGACGCGGCCGTCGATGACCTCTTCGAGGATGTCCCACACAAAGGTGGCACCACGGTCGATAGCGCGCTTGGCGCCCTTGATGTTCTCGACCTTGCCAAGCTCGACCAGGCGCTTCATGACGAAGGGCTTGAAGAGCTCCAGCGCCATGGTCTTGGGCAGACCGCACTGGTGCAGCAGCAGCTTGGGGTCGGTAACGATTACCGAACGGCCGGAGTAGTCGACACGCTTGCCCAGCAGGTTCTGACGGAAACGACCCTGCTTGCCCTTGAGGGCCTCGGCGAGCGACTTGAGCGGGCGACCGCCACGGCCAGAGACCGGGCGACCACGACGGCCGTTGTCGAACAGGGCGTCCACGGACTCCTGGAGCATGCGCTTCTCGTTATTCACGATAATCGCAGGGGCGTCCAGGTCGAGCAGGCGCTTGAGTCGGTTGTTACGGTTGATCACGCGACGATACAGGTCGTTGAGGTCGGACGCGGCGAAGCGACCGCCGTCGAGCTGGACCATCGGGCGCAGATCGGGCGGAATGACCGGGATGACATCCAGAATCATGTTCGCGGGGCTGTTGCCGCCCTTCAGGAAGGCGTCAACGACCTCGAGGCGCTTAACGGCCTTCTCGCGCTTCTGCTTCTGGGAGTCCTCGTCGGCGATGATGGCCTTGAGCTTCTCGGCCTCGGAGGGGAGGTCGATGGCAGCGAGCAGGTCGCGGACGGCCTCGGCACCCATGCCACCCTTGAAGTACATGGAGTAGTAACGGGTCATCTCGCGGAACAGCGGCTCATCGGAAATGAGGTCGCGCTCGCTGAGCTTCATGAAGGCGTTGAAGGCGTCCGTGCGGAGCTGCTTCTCGTCCTTGCACTCTTCCTCGATGTCGACGATGCCAGAGGCAATCTCCTCGGGGGTCAGCGGCTCCTCGTCGGAGAACTCGTCAAAGTTCTCGGGGTCGCCCTGCTCCTTGAGGGACTCGATCTGGCGGGCGCACTCGGCATCGATCTCTTCCAGATCGGCGGCGAGCTCCTCGCGCAGGTCGTCGGCGTCGGCCTCGCGAGCCTCGTAGTCGACCTCGGTGATGATGTAGCTGGCAAAGTACAGAACCTTCTCGAGGTCCTTGGACTTGATGTCGAGCATACGGCTCATCGGGAAGCTCGTGGGGCTCTTGAAGTACCAGATGTGGGACACGGGAGCGGCGAGCTCGATGTGGCCCATGCGGTCGCGACGCACCTTGGCCGAGGTGACCTCGACGCCGCAGCGCTCGCAGACGATGCCCTTAAAGCGGATGCCCTTGTACTTGCCGCAGGAGCACTCCCAGTCCTTGGCGGGACCGAAGATCTTCTCGCAGAACAGGCCGTCCTTCTCGGGCTTGAGGGTACGGTAATTGATGGTCTCCGGCTTCTTGACCTCACCGTGCGACCAGGAACGGATCTGGTCGGCGGAGGCAAGGGAGATCTTTACCGAGTCAAAATCAGTAGCTTCGAAATCTGCCACAGTCAACTACTCCTTATCAGTGGTCGTGGCGGCGACAGCCTCGGGCGCCTCGGCGTTCTCGGCATCCTGCGCCTCGACGTCGGCGTCAACGCCGGCGAGCGCAGCCAGGTCGTCGAGAGCGGAGGTCTCCTCGGCGGTCACAGGGGCGGAGGCGTCCTCGTCGGCATCGTGCATGGGCTCGATGTCCAGTGCGAGGGAACGAATCTCCTTGACGAGAACCTTGAAGGACTCGGGGATACCCGGGACAGGAACGTTCTCGCCCTTGACGATGGACTCGTAGGTCTTGACGCGGCCCACGGTATCGTCGGACTTGACGGTCAGGATCTCCTGCAGGACGTTGGAAGCACCGTAAGCGTACAGTGCCCAAACTTCCATCTCGCCGAAGCGCTGGCCGCCGAACTGGGCCTTGCCGCCCAGAGGCTGCTGGGTAACCAGGCTGTAAGGGCCGGTCGAACGGGCGTGGATCTTGTCGTCGACCATGTGGCCGAGCTTGAGGATGTAGGACGTACCCACGGTAATGGGCTCGCGGAACTCCTCGCCGGTGCGGCCGTCGAACAGACGGGTCTTGCCGCGCTCGTCAAGCTGGGTGACGAACTCGGGGCGCATGTGATCGCCAAAGGCAGCGGTGGCCTTGTTGAGCATGTTCTTGTTGGCACGACGGATGACCTCGGCGATCTCGTCCTCCTTGGCGCCGTCGAAGACGGGCGTCGCGGTGAAGAACGGACCGGGGACGTACTTGTCGGAGTCGGCCTGCTCGGTATCCCAACCGCAGGCAGCAGCCCAGCCAAGGTGGCACTCGAGCAGCTGGCCGACGTTCATACGCGAAGGAACGCCCAGCGGGTTGAGGATAACGTCGATCGGGGTACCGTCAGCCATGTAGGGCATGTCCTCGACCGGCAGAACGTTACAAATAACACCCTTGTTGCCGTGGCGACCGGCGATCTTATCGCCCTGCTGGATCTTACGACGCTGGGCAACGTAGACGCGCACCTGCTCGTTGACGCCGGGGGCCAAATCGTCGCCGTTCTCGCGGCTAAAGCGGACGACGTCGATGACGCGGCCGTAAGCGCCGTGAGGCATCTTAAGGGAGGTATCGCGAACATCGTGGGCCTTGGCACCGAAGATGGCGCGCAGCAGGCGCTCCTCGGCGGTCAGAGCGCTCTCGCCCTTAGGCGTGACCTTGCCGACCAGGATGTCGCCAGGGCCGACCTCGGCGCCGATGCGGATGATGCCGTCCTCGTCGAGGTTGGCAAGCATGTCCTCGGAGAGGTTCGGGATCTCGCGGGTGATCTCCTCGGGGCCGAGCTTGGTGTCGCGGGCGTCGATCTCGTGACGGGTGATGTTAATGGTCGTCAGCAGGTCCTCGGCCACCAGGCGCTCGGACACGACGATACCGTCCTCGTAGTTAAAGCCTTCCCACGGCATGTAGGCCACGGTGAGGTTCTGGCCCAGTGCGAGCTCGCCGTGATCGGTCGAAGGACCGTCGGCCAGAGGCTCGCCCTGCTCAACGGTGTCACCGACGCGAACGAGCGGACGGTGGTTGATGCAGGTGGACTGGTTGGAGCGCTGGTACTTGGCCAGATGATACTCATCCATGCCGCCGGCATGCTTGACGATGATCTTGGCGGCGTCGGCAAAGATGACCTCGCCGGCGTTCTTGGCCAGGGTGACCTCGCCGGAGTCCAGAGCGGCGCGGCGCTCCATGCCGGTACCGACATAGGGAGCGGCGGGGTGAACCAGCGGCACGGCCTGACGCTGCATGTTAGCGCCCATCAGCGTACGCTTGGCGTCGTCGTGCTCCAGGAACGGGATCAGCGTGGCTGCGACGGAGAGCATCTGACGCGGCGAGACGTCCATGTAGTCGACGTCCTCGACGGGCACGTCGGCGGGAGCGCCGAAGGAGCCGTCGAAGTCGCGGGTACGAGCGATCACGGTATGCGGACGGACGATCTTGCCCTCGGCATCGGTCGTGATGAACTCGTTGGTCTTGGGATCGAGCGGCGTGTTGGACGGCGCGATGACGTGCTTCTCTTCCTCGTCAGCGGTCATCCAGTCGATCTGGTCGGTGGCAACGCCGTTCTCGACGCGGCGGAACG
>CATZTY010000056.1 GCA_958424475.1 uncultured Collinsella sp. | reverse complement strand
CGTGGTTGCCGCTTCCATGCGCGTGGCTCCGGGCGTTACGCTTTGGGGCCCCGTCGCGGCTCCCGAACAGGCCGAGCTCATGGCCCGCCCCGTGGAACTCTTGCTTGCTATTTTGCGGCGCGAGTCCGACGTGGTCTTTGTCGATACCTCGGTTTTTTGGGGCGATGCTGTTGCCGCCGCCGTGGCGGCAAGCGATCGCTGCCTGATAGTGGGCGATGCGGCGGTGTCGTCCGCGAGCTCTGCGGCGCGTGTTATTGAGCTGGCAAGTCGTGTGGGCGTGCCGCGCACACGCATGAGCGCCGTGTTCAATCGGTTTGGTGCGCGCGGTGCCGACGAGGATGTCGCCATGCGTTTTGAGATCGCATGCGCGCTGAGCTCTAAAATTCGCATCGCCGATGGTGGTCAGGACCTGGCTTCGCTTATGGCATTTGGCCGTGCCGATGAGGCGATAGGCCAAACGAGCGCTTTTGCTATGAGCGTGCGTGAGGCCACGCGCGAGATGCTTGTGGAGCTTGGCTGCGCCGTCGGCCCGTGGAGCGATGTGGTTAACGACCGTGCAATGCGCACCGAGCGCCCGCGCATTCGCCTGCCGTGGTCACGCGAGGGTGATCCGCGATGAGCCTGCAGACAAGGATTAAGACTGCCGGTGCAGCCGCGGCGGCAGCGCCCATCGACGCGGGCCGTCATCGCGCGATCAAGCGTCGTACCAAGCGCGCCGTGATGGATCGCATGGGATACGGCGAAGTAGCGCGCATCAGCGCCTACATCGACCCGGTGCTCGCCCGTACGGAGCTGCGCCCGGCGGTGGAGGCGGCACTCAATGTGGAGGAGTCGACCGACCTGGCGGCGCCCGAGCGCGAGACCATCATCGACGAAATTCTGGACGACGTGGTGGGGCTTGGACCATTGCAGCCGCTCATCGAAGACGATACCGTCACCGAGATCATGATTAACGGCTGCCGCTCTGCCTTCTTTGAGCGTGGCGGTGTCCTGTATCCCATCGAGCTTGCCTTTGACGACGATGAACAGATTCGCGTGCTCATCGACCGCATCATCTCTCCGCTCGGTCGTCGCATCGACGAGCGCAGCCCTATCGTCAACGCGCGCCTCAAGACGGGGTATCGCGTCAACGCGGTGATCCCGCCCGTGGCGATCGACGGGCCGATCCTCACCATCCGCAAGTTCTCCGACCGCATTTGTTCGCTGGACGAGCTTGTGGGGCTGGGGTCGCTGCCACTTTGGTATGCGCAGCTGCTGTCGTGCGCGGTGTCGCTGCGGCAGGATTTGGCTGTCGCGGGCGGTACGGGATCGGGCAAGACGACGCTGCTCAATGCGTTGTCGTGCGAGATTTCTACCGGCGAACGCATTGTGACGATCGAGGATTCCGCCGAGCTCAAGTTTGCGCATCATCCACATGTGGTACGTCTGGAGGCTCGCGAAGCCTCAATCGAGGGCGAGGGCGCAGTGACGATTCGCGACCTGGTGACCAACGCCCTGCGCATGCGCCCCGACCGCATTGTGGTGGGCGAGGTGCGCGGCGCGGAATGCTGCGACATGTTGCAGGCCATGAATACCGGCCACGATGGGTCGCTCACCACGCTTCATGCGGGAACCGAGCAGGAGACGGTGGTGCGCCTGACACTGCTCGCGCGCTACGGCATCGACCTGCCAAGTGAGCTGATCGAGGAGCAGATTGCCATGGCGCTCGACGGCATCGTGATGTCCGAGCGCCATGCGGACGGCAAGCGCTTCGTGTCCTCGTACTCGGGGGTGCGTCGCGCCGCGACGGGTGGCGTGGAGCTCGAGCGCTACGTGACCTTCGATGCCGCTGAGCGCACTTGGACACTCGACCGCGAGCCACCGTTTATCGCGGAGGGCTTGCGCTCGGGAACACTCACACAAGAGGAGGTGGACGAATGGAGATCGCTGTGCCCCTCGTCGTAGGGGGTCTCGCGGGGCTGTCCGTTGCGACGGCGTGCGGGGCAGGGCCTCGTGTGCCGCGCGTCCCGCCGGCGGAACTGGCGCATCAAACGCTGGAGGCGGTGGCGGAAAAGCTGCCTCGTGACTTGGTGGAAAGCGACCTGCTGGCTCGGTTGGCCCGATCGTGGACGTCGCTGATTCCTACAGGTCGTTTGGGCTTTGTCATCGAGGACGATACGGCACGCCTGTCGTTTTTGCTGTTATCGAGTTGTGTTTGCTGCATTACGCTGGCTGTTGTATCGCTATCGCCCATAGGGTTTTTCCTGGGGATTATGGTGCCGTTCGTCATTGCCGCCGTCCGCAACGCCCTCGATTGCCGCCGCGAACGGCATGATGCCGAAGAGGCCATGCCCGAGGCTTTTACGGCGCTTTCCATGTCGCTCGCCTCGGGTCATTCGCTGGCTCAGGGCATGCGTTTTGTGGGCGCCCATGCGCAGGAGCCGGTCCATACCGAGTTTTTGCGCGTTGCCGCGGCCATTGAATGTGGCATATCGGCAACCGATGCCTTGGATGATCTGTTGGCTCGCGTGGATGCTCCCGGGCTCTCGCTCGTCACCTTGGCACTCAAGGTCTCGCAGTGCACCGGCGCCCCGCTCGCCGGTTTGTTGTCCGAGGCGGCGAGCATGGTGGGGGAGCGCATTGAGCTTAAACGCCGTCTGGACGTTAAAACGTCGCAGGCGCGCATGTCGGCGCATATGGTCGCTGCGATGCCAGCGGGAATGTGCGCGGTGCTGGCCTTGCTTTCTGCCGATTTTCGCCGAGGTCTCGCGACGCCCGCGGGGGCCGGCGCCGTGGTGCTGGGCCTGGCCCTCAATGTCATCGCGCTGGTGGTTATCCGCCGCATTATGAGGATGGAGCTATGAGTGCGCTTGCCGCCGCGGTGGCTTGCCTGTGCGCGCTGAGTGTCTTTGTCGCAACGGGCTTCGCGCGTGCGGAGGTGCGTGATATCGCGATAGCTTGTAAGCGCGAGGCGGCGCTGGTTGCTGCCGCGGGCCGCTCGGCGGTCGATGCCCTGACCACGCGAATGAAGGGTGTGTTTGGAGCGGGTGGCCCGGCGCAGGTATCGCTCGGAGATGTGTCCGAGATGATTGACGTTGTGCGCTTGGGGCTCTCCGCCGGCCTTTCGTTTGATGCGTCGCTCGAGGTCTTTTGTGCCAACCGCACGTCGGTGCTTGCCGTTCGGCTCGAGCGGGCATGCATGGCGTGGCAGGTGGGCGTGGGGACGCGCGAAGACGAGCTGCTGGCAGCCGCGCACGACTTAGACGTGCGGGCGCTCGAGACCTTTGCCATTACGGTGGGGCAGGCACTTGCCCTGGGAGCCCCGCTCGCCGAGACGCTGGCGGCGCAGAGTCGCGAGATACGTGCGGCTCATCGTGCCGCAGTCGAGCGCGAAATCGAACGCGCGCCGGTCAAGCTGCTGATTCCCACGGGCACGCTTATTCTGCCGGCGTTGCTGTTGTCCATATTGGGCCCGCTGCTGGGAGCAGGCGGGATGATGTAGGGAGGAATATATGAACATGATGAAGGGCGCCGCGAGCAAAGCTCGGAGTTGGGTATTCTGCCAGGCAATTCGCGTTCATCAGTGCGCCAAGGCATTACTGCTGGAGGAAAGCGCTCAGGGCACTACCGAGTACGCCATCTTGGTCGGTGTGCTGGTGGTGATCGCGATTATCGCCATCGTCGCGTTTAAGGGCAAGGTCGAAGAGCTGTGGAACGCGATCAGCGACGGCATCAACAGCCTGTAGACCATGGGCGACCTACTGGTACGTTGCTGGTGCTCGCCTGTCTGATCGTGGCAATCGTGGCGGCGGTGTGGGGGCTTGGTACTGTGCATCGGCGTGGTTCCGGTGGCGTCGAGGCCCCTGCCGTCACCACGTCTTGGGACGATGCGGTGCAAGGTGACAACGCCTCTGCCGCCGATGGGGGTGCTTCCACCACGACGCAGACGTTTTTGCAATCGCTCGATGCCCAGGCGGGCACGGTGTCGGAGCCGTCTGGGGACAGCGCCATTGCGGCGCGGCTTGCATGGTCCGAGGGTCGACCGATGACAGAGGCGGCCGCAGACATGCTGCGCGCTTACCGAGAGATACCTACGGCGCATCTTGCCTTGAGCGGCTACATCGACATTAAGGGCAACCTGTGGGGTGCCGTGGTGCGCGATGACCGCGGATGGGTCGACATGGTAACGGTCGCCGCAGACGAGGGTGACGCATCGTGTCGCCTGCGTGCGGTGCGTCTGGTTCCACAAAAGACGATTCTTAAGGAGGGGTCGTGAGATGCAAGGTGTCCTGCGCGAGGATTCCGCCCAGTCGACCGTCGAATATGCCATCGTCACGCTGGCGCTCTTATCGATTGCGCTGGCGATCGCCGGTCTTTGGCGCGCCGGAACCGATGGTCATCTGGCGGCGTTGGTCGAGCGGGCGGCGTCGCATGGCATTGCCCCGGCATCGATTATCGATGCCGCTACGGGCGCAAAGGATATCGCGCTGTATTGATGTCGCGCGCGAGGACGGGGCGCAATCGACCGTCGAGGCTGCCTTTTTGCTGCCGACGTTTTTGACGCTCATCCTGCTGGCGCTACAGCCGGTGTGCCTGCTCTATACCCGAGCGGTCATGGAGTCTGCTGCCGCCGAGACCGCGCGGATTATGACTACGACGACGGTGGATGACGACAGCGACTTGGAGGAATTCACCCGCCGCAGGCTCGCTGCGGTGCCCAACGTTTCGATATTCTATGCCGGAGGCCCGCTGTCGTGGGATATAGAGCTTGGGCGGGCGGGCGCGGGCGGTACCTCGTCCGTTTCCATTGTCGGCGAGGTGAAGCCCTTGCCCGTGATTGGCGCATTTGCACGGGGCATGGGCAGCGCACGCGAGGGCGGATACGTTGAGCTCAAGGTCGATGTCTCATATCGTTCGCGTCCCGACTGGTTGGAGGGGGATTATGATTCGTGGATTGCTTCTTGGGGTTAAGCGTTTTTGGTCAACCCGCGTTCTGGCGCGCCGCCGGTGCTCCGGTTCCCGCCGCAAGCGGGGCGGTTTTATGGGCCGCGCCGGCATCGACCTGTTTATCGAAGACGGCGCTTACACCACGCTCTCCTCGGCGGTAGTCATTCTGGTGGTGCTTACGTTGCTATTTTCCTCGACGGCGGCGATATGGAGCATGTCGCGCGCCGGAGACACCCAGGTGGCGGCCGATAGCGGTGCGCTGGCGGGCGCCAATGTGGTGTCGTCCTACCATACGGCTGCCACGGTGCTCGATGCGTGTATTTTGAGCTTGGGCCTGGCGGGCTTTGCCACCATTGGTACCGGTCTGGTTGCCATGCTCATACCAGGCGCCGAGGTGGCGGGCGCCGATATCGTCGATACCGGTGTCGAGGTCATTAAGACGCGCAACAAGTTTGCCAAAAGCGCATCCAAGGGTCTTCAGAAAGTGGAGACCGCCCTGCCGTATCTGATTGCCGCGCGCGCCATGCAGGCTGTGTCGGCGCAGGATACCGAGGGTGTGACCTATACCGGCACGGCGCTTGCCGTGCCTAGGACATCCGAGTCGGATTTTGCCGCGCTCGAAGGGTCCGAGATCTCGACCGACGCTATCGAAAACACTTCAAAGGATTTGGACTATGCTGCCAAGGAGCTGCAGAAGGCATCCGAGAAGACGGCAAAGGCCAAGGAACGTGCCTGGCTTGCAGACTGCGGCGGGTCGGATAAGGAGTCGGTCGGCAGCTGTTCGTGTATGTGGGAACGCGCGAAAAGCTTGACGGATCTTTCCGGTAGTCAGAACCCGCATTTTGCCTCGAGCATTACCTGGGAGCCACAGGAGGCTCTCGACCGCGCGAAGGCGTACTACCATCGACGGCTGGCAGACGAGGGACCGAAGGGCTCGAGTGTCGAGATGATGGCCGAGTCCGCGGCACGCAAGGCGTTTTACAGCTATGCGAGCGATGAGGTCGATCGAGCCTACATACATGACGATGGCGACCGGATCTCGTCCTACATTCCGTTGCTGCCGCGAAATTCGGATGAGGTGCGCGCGACCGAGCTCTATACCGATGTGATATGGCCGACGAGCACAAATGACGGCAAAACGTATCTTCACTATGGAACAAGCTGTCCCAACTATGCAAAGGGAACTCCGGGCAGGCTGGCATCGATCGCCGACTATGATGGGCGGGATCCGTGCGGGCGCTGTGGCTTCGATGTGCTCAGCCTTGCTCGTGTGCCCATGCCCACATCGGTGATCGAGAGCGGCTTCGAATACCATTTCGATCGATTCAAAGACGCCATGGAAGACTATGTCGACTGTCGCAAAAAGGAGATCGAGCTCGAGCGTCAGACCGAGGACGAGGCCGAGCGCGCGGGCGGCGCATTTGACGACGCCATCAAGGCGCTCTCGGCCGAGCGTCCGCGTATCGCCCCGCCCGGGCGCAACGGCGTGGTCGCCTTTGCGGTCTCGGGCGATGTCACGAGCCCCGACGAGCTCAACTCCTCGTTTAACACGTCGGTTGAACTGGGCAGTCGTGGTGCGATTTCTGCCGCGGTGCTGGCGCCCGACGATGCGACCGCGCAGAACAACGTGCTCGCGCGTTTCTTCTCGACTATGGAGGAGCGCTCGGGCGGAGGCATCGCGGGCGCCTTTGACGGCGTCATGGACGTATGGGGACAGCTACTGGTGGGGTACGGAGATATCCAGCATGCGGCCGATGAAC
>CATZTY010000055.1 GCA_958424475.1 uncultured Collinsella sp. | reverse complement strand
AGGGTCGCGTCTCCTTTGAGCACGTGCGCTTTGGTTATTCGCCCGACAAGCCGCTTATGCGCGACGTGTCGTTTACCGCCGAGCCGGGCCAGAAGATTGCCGTGGTGGGAACCACGGGCGCAGGCAAGACGACGCTCATCAACCTGCTCATGCGCTTTTACGAGATTGACGGCGGGCGTATTACGCTCGACGGCGTGGATACGAGCCGCATGGACCGCGGCGAGCTACGTCAGCAGTTTGGCATGGTGCTGCAAGACGCCTGGCTGTTCGACGGCACGATTGCCGAGAACATCGCCTACGGCTGCCCCGAGGCAACGCGCGAGGAGATTGTTGCGGCTGCGCGCGCCGCCCAGGTTGACTTCTTTGTGCGCACCATGCCGCAGGGCTACGACACGCGCGTGGCCAACGATGCCGAGAGCATCAGCCAGGGCCAACGCCAGCTGCTGACCATTGCGCGCGTGCTGCTCAACAATCCGGCGATTCTCATTCTGGACGAGGCGACCTCAAGCGTGGACACGCGTACCGAGCTTGCCATCGGCCGTGCCATGGACGCGCTCATGCGCGGGCGCACGAGCTTTGTGATCGCGCATCGCCTGTCGACGATCGTGGATGCCGACCTGATCTTGGTCATGGATCACGGCAACATTATCGAGCAGGGCACGCATAAGGAGCTGCTCGCAGCCGAGGGTGCCTACGCCGACCTCTATCTGAGCCAGTTCGCATAATGTGACAAAGGGACAGCCCCACATGTCACATCAAAAAGAAAGGCGCGCCGAGGATGAATTCCCTGGCGCGCCTTCTTGCGTTGATGCCGATGTCGTTTTGTGCCGCTTGCGTTCCTAGCGTTCGTCCACGAGCTTGGCGACGAGGGCCTTGAGCTCGGCCACCTCTCGCTCGAGTTCCTTGACGCGGCGGGCGTTCTCGGTGATGCCCTGGCGGTTGAGGGCACTCTGCTCGGCGGCATCGTCGGGCATGTACTCGCGATGCTGTTTGGCGTCGAAGCTCTCCTCGAACACGCGGCAGCCGTTGCGCTTGATGATGCGTCCGGGCACGCCCACGACAGTGCAGTTGTCGGGCACGTCCTTGACGACGACCGAGTTGCCGCCGATCTTGACGTTGTTGCCAATGTGGATGTTGCCAAGCACCTTGGCGCCCGTGCCCACCGTGACATTGTTGCCCAGGGTGGGGTGGCGTTTGCCGGTCTCGTTGCCGGTGCCGCCGAGCGTGACGCCCTGGTAGAGCACGCAGTTGTCGCCCACAATGGTGGTCTCGCCGATAACGACGCCCATGGCGTGGTCGATAAAGAAATGTTTGCCGATCTGTGCAGCGGGATGAATCTCGACGCCGGTGATGTGGCGGGTGATTTGCGAGAGCACGCGGGCGAGCGAGCGATGACCGTGCTCCCAGAGCCAGTGCTCGGGCACGTGGTTCCACTTGGCGTGCAGGCCAGGATAGGAAAGGAAGATGACCAGACCGTTTTGCGCGGCGGGGTCCTGCGCCTGGACGGTCTTGATGTCCTCGCGAATGGTATTGATAAAGCTCACCGGCCGCCCTCCCTTAGCGCCATGGCAATGCGATTCACTAAAGTATAGCGATTCGCTAGGGATTAGGAAGGGCGATCTTGCTTTGCTTTGGGCGACAAGTGTCAGTTATGCAAACTTGCTGGTAATGAAGTCACACTTTTGTGCGGTCGTATGCATGGCCGCGTTGCAACCGTATACTGGTCAACTTGGACGTGTCCGCGCCCACAACTGAGAGGTTTTACTTCATGGGTTTCATCAATTTTATCGCCGAGCTGCTCAAAGACCCGCGCACCGCGATTGCCAGCTGGATCGCCGCCGGCCCGCTTATGGCCTACGGCTGCGTGTTCCTGATTATCTTCATTGAGACAGGCGTGGTGTTCTTCCCGTTCCTTCCTGGCGATTCACTGCTGTTTGCTTCGGGCTTCTTTGCCCACAACGGTGGCTTTAACATTGTGGCGCTTCTGGCCACCGCGTGGGCCGCCGCCATTTTGGGCGATCAGTGCAACTTTATGATTGGTCACTTCTTTGGCAAAAAGATCATCGCTTCGGGCAAGGTCAAGGCCATGACGCCCGAGCGCATCAAAAAGTCCGAGGACTTCTTGGACAAGTGGGGTCACCTGGCCATCTTCCTGGGTCGCTTCTTCCCGTTTATCCGCACCTTTGTGCCCTTTATCGCTGGCATGGGCGGCATGCACTGGCGCAACTTTGTCGTCTTTAACGTGCTGGGCGGCATTACCTGGTCGACGGTCTTTACGCTGCTGGGCTACTTCTTTGGTGGCATTCCCTTTGTGCAGGAGCACTTTGAGCTGCTGATTGTCGGCATCGTTGCCGTGTCGATCATCCCGACCGTGGTCGGTCTGGTTAAGGCCAAGCTGGGCAAAAAGAACGCGTAGCTCGAGCCAGCGCGCAAACCGTGCCGTTGAGGCCCGTCACCGCTTACGGTGGCGGGCCTTTTTGCTTCGGTCAAATGAAAATACTTTAGTTAGTTAAAGAAAAACGTTTTATCCGACGCGCGTGCGGAGTACAATCTCGTGCATGCGAATCGACGTGCCATCGGCTTTGATGCTGTTCGCGTGTCCCGTCCGGCTCTGCGCTCCGGGCGTGCGACGTTGCGACGCGGCCGGCCTCGGTCCTTGCGTGCGGGTTCGCGAGTTTGCAACTGTGTATGTAAGGAGCGACATATGACTGTCGAGAAGAAGGATATCGATTGGGGTAGCCTCGGCTTTGGCTACATGAAGACCGATTACAGCTACGAGGCCCATTGGAAGGACGGCGAGTGGGACGAGGGCGGCCTGACCACCGACCACACCCTGCACGTCTCCGAGTGCGGCGGCATCTTCCATTACTGCCAGGAGGTCTTTGAGGGCCTGAAGGCCTACACCGCCGAGGACGGCAGCATCGTCTGCTTCCGTCCCGACATGAACGCCGAGCGCATGTACAACTCTGCGCAGCGCCTCGAGATGCCCCCGTTCCCCAAGGACAAGTTCGTTGAGGCCGTCAAGCAGGTCGTCTCTGCCAACGCCGCCTGGGTTCCGCCCTTCGGTTCCGGCGCGACCCTGTACGTGCGTCCGTTTATGATCGGCTCCGGTGACGTGATCGGCGTGGCTCCCGCTCCTGAGTACACGTTCCGCATTCTCGTGACCCCGGTCGGTCCGTACTTTAAGGGTGGCCTCAAGCCCGTCAAGCTGCGCGTTTCCGAGTACGACCGCGCCGCACCGCACGGTACCGGCAACATCAAGGCCGGCCTCAACTACGCCATGTCCCTCAAGCCCACGATGGAGGCTCACCGCGAGGGCTATGCCGAGAACCTGTATCTCGACTCCGAGTCCCGCACCTATGTCGAGGAGACCGGCGGCGCCAACGTCCTGTTCGTGAAGGAGGACGGTACGCTCGTCGTTCCGCAGTCGCACACCGACTCCATCCTGCCTTCCATCACCCGTCGTTCGCTCGTTCAGGTTGCTCAGGACCTGGGTATGACCGTCGATCAGCGCCCCGTCGAGTGGGCCGAGGTCAAGGCCGGTACCTTTGTCGAGTGCGGCCTGTGCGGCACCGCTGCCGTCATCTCCCCGGTTGGCGAGATCGACAACAAGGTTTACGGCGCCGACGAGACTGTGACCTTCCCGGCTGGCTACACCGAGATCGGCCCCGTGATGAAGAAGCTTCGCGAGACCCTGACTGGCATCCAGTCTGGTGCTGTCGAGGATAAGCACAACTGGGTTTACACCGTGGCGTAAGCTGTCTTAGCTGTCCGGCCCGAGGACGCGCCGGAAAGGAAGGCCGCGCTTTTGTTTTGGTTCGCGCCATGTGGGGGTGGTGGCGACGTGCATTTTTGCGAGTATTCTGCAATCGAAGGCCCCTGTATACCGACCTCGGGCAAAAAATCGGGATTTCTCGATGTTTTCTACGGATGATGGGCGGGGTTATGGGCTGACAGCGTTTGATTTGCAGGGATATTCGCGGTCTTTGGCATTTATCGTGGCGCCCGAAGCTCTTGGTTATGTTGAATACTCCTAAAAATGCACGGCGCTTAGAGGGGGACCTTCGCGAAAAAAGAAACCGCCCCGTCGAAGTATGCATTCGACGGGGCGGTTTATGCATTTGGCCGATTAAGGATGCGCTGTCAAACTACTAGAACTTGACGGTCGGGGCCTGGCGGGCTGCTTCGGCGGCCTCGAAGCCCTGGCGCTCCTTAAACTGGAAGATGCCGGCAAAGATGACAGCCGGGAACGTCTGAATGGCGTTGTTGTAGCTGAGCACGCAGTCGTTGTAGCTCTGGCGTGCATAGCTAATCTTGTTCTCGGTATCCTCGAGCGATGCCTGCAGCTGCGTAAAGTTGGTGTTTGCCTTAAGATCGGGATAGGCCTCGGCCACGGCGAAGAGCTGGCGCAGCGCACCGGTCAGCACGTTGTCGGCTTCCATCTTGGCTTCGGGCGTGGTGGCCTTGACGGCGGTGTTACGCGCGCTGATCACGGCGGAGAGCGTCTCCTGCTCGTGCTTGGCGTAGCCCTTGACGGTCTCGACCAGGTTGGGGATCAGGTCGTTGCGGCGCTGCAGCTGCGTATCGATGTTCTGCCAGGCGTTATCGATGCGGTTACGCTTGGTGACCATGTTGTTGTAGATGCCGGCGATGGCGCAGACAATCACAATGACAACAACGATGCCGATGATGACGGTAATCATGATGTCTCCGTTTCGAATGGCCGCGGCGGCATGCGCCAGCTGCCGTTGGTATAACGCTACTAGTATACCCGCAACGTTTTGTCGTGCCGAACTTTCCGGTAAGCGTTGTGTTTTCGGCGGGGTTGGCACCGGGGCAAAGCGCGCGAGGTACAGGTGTAAGATATGCGACAGATTGACGAGTGTTGTCTTTGCCCTGAGGATGGCGATGCCAGTGGACCTTCGCATTAAGAAAACCTACCGCGCCCTGTTCGATGCCTTTACCGAGCTTTTGGAAGAGCATCGTTTTGAGGACCTGACGGTTGCCATGCTGTGCGACCGCGCCATGATTCGCCGCACGACGTTCTACAAGCACTTTCGCGACAAGAACGATTACTTTGCCTTTTATATCGATGAGCTCATGTCGGGCTTGCCGCAAAAACAGCCCGATGAGGCCGGCGCAGTGTCTGCCGAGGACGTGCGCGCGCTTCGGCACGCGATTTTGGACGATGCCATGGATTTGATTCTGACGCACGAGCGGCTCATGGATAACATTTTGGCAAGCAGCATGTCGGGCATGTTGACCAACGTTATTTGCGACCGCATTGCCCACTCCATCCGCGAGCGTGTGATGAACGTGCTTGCCGAGGATGCCCTGGCCCCCGTGTCACTCGAGACGACGTCTGAGTTTGTCGCCGGCGGTATTATTCGACTTTTCACGATATGGTGGGAGTCGGGCCACGATCTTGAGCGTCGACCTGAGATAGCCGACGTGGTCGATGCACTGTTTGAGCGGACCATGACGCCGGTGCATCACTAGAAGTGGCGGAGAGAGGGGGATTCGAACCCCCGGAACGCTCTCGCGCTCAACGGTTTTCAAGACCGCCGCATTCAACCGCTCTGCCATCTCTCCGTGAGTCGTAATGATAGCATCGTTTTGAATTTGCAACAGGGAAGGCGAACGATGACGATCACCGAAATCGACGAGAAGTTCATGCGCGAGGCGCTGGCCGAGGCGCGCGCCGCCGCGGCGGTGGGCGAGGTGCCCATCGGAGCCGTAGTGGTGCGCGACGGCGAGATTGTCGCGAGGGCGCATAATCGACGCGAGCTCGATCAGGATCCTTCGGCGCACGCAGAATTTGCGGCCCTGTGCGCTGCCGCTCGGTCGCTCGGTCGCTGGCGCCTTTCCGATTGCACGGTCTACGTGACGCTCGAGCCATGCTGCATGTGTGCGGGGCTTATGGTTAACGCGCGCGTGGGGCGCTGCGTGTATGGCGCGCGTGACGCCAAGGCGGGCGCGCTGGGATCCCTGTATGACCTCAATGCCGACTCGCGCCTGAATCATCGCTTTAACGTGACGGCTGGGGTCCTGGCGGATGAATGCCGCGAGCTGCTGAGTAGCTATTTTGGCGGTCTGCGCGGAGCGGGCGGCGCTGGTTGCGGTTGTGGGGCCGATCTTGACGCGCACACCGCTCACGCCGCAGCGCTTGCAGGTGCTGGTGAAGATGCTGGCACGGCGTTTGACTTTGGTCCTGCGTGCCGCCGGCCCCGCCGTGTGCTGTTGGCGATTGACTCCTTTAAGGGCAGCGTTTCGAGCGCGCAGGCGGAGGCGGCGGTTGCCGAGGGCATGCGCCGTGTGTGGTCCGATGCCCAGGTGGCCGCATTGCCGCTGGCGGATGGCGGCGAGGGGACGCTCGATGCCGTTGCCGCGTGCGGCGGTGAGATTGTGACCTGCGAGGTGGCAGGTCCCTTGGGCGACCGCGTGTCTGCCCGGATGCTGGTGGACGACGAGCGCGACTCGGCTGTAATTGAGATGGCCGAGGCGGCGGGTATTGGGTATTCACCCTGCACGGAATCGGCGGCGCTTGCGGCTTCGACCTATGGCGTGGGCGAGCTGATACTCCGTGCGGTTCGCGCCGGGGCAAAGACTATCTATATTGGTCTGGGCGGCAGTGCCACCAACGACGGTGGCGCCGGCATGCTGCAGGCGCTGGGCGCGCGTGTGGTCGATGATCAGGGATGCGATGTCGCCCCCGGTCTTGCCGGCCTTAAGCAGGTGGCGAGCGTCGATTTGGCGCCAGCGCTGCAGGCTTTG
>CATZTY010000054.1 GCA_958424475.1 uncultured Collinsella sp. | reverse complement strand
GGCTATGCGCCGATGGCGCCGCCGCAGTATTCGCAGCGCCCGCTGGCATCGGGAATGGTGGTGGCTCCGCAGAAGGGGCAGGTCACCGCGGTCTTGGGGGCTTTGGCGGCCACGACGCTGTCGCGCGTCTCCTGGCGCAGCTGCACCAGCGCATCGCGGACTTCGGTTGCCTGGCGCTTGGCCTCGCGATATTCGATGGAGCCGCGCTGATCGATGGTGGAGTCGTTCACGCGCAGGTTGATCTCGGTAAAGTACGGCGTGTTGACGTGGATGGTCAGATTAAAGTCGTAATCCAGGTCGTAGCGCGGCGGGTTGTAGCTCTCGCGCTCGCCGTCCTTGGTCTCGCGATAGATCTCGGTGCGTTGTTCGTCGATATCCATATCGCAGCCGAGTACCTGCGAGAACTCGATGATGTCGGGATTGGCGTCGCGCCAGCGGCTCTGCGAAGTGATGATCAGCAGGGCCGCGTCCTCATCGAGCATGATATTGGTGCGCCCGGCAGAAAGCGTGCGCGTGGGGTTGAACGAAGACAGGCGCTCGGCGTTGGCCTCGCGGTAGGCGAGTTGCTCACGGATGTCGTCCGCGGTGCTGGAGCGATAGCCGTGAAAGTAGGGGGAGAGCTTGCCGGCGCACTCTTTGCACAGGTAGCCTTCATTGATTTTTGTCTTACCTAGAAGTCCCAGCTCGGTACCGCAAATCGCGCACTCTTTCTTCTCGAACATCTTGTCAAAGAAGCCCATGGCTGCCTCCCATCAACTGGTAGCGTGTGTCACTTTTGATGATGGGGGAGTGCGCGATCCTTCGCGATACCCAGACGGCTCAAGGAGTCTCCACAACTGGGACATATGGCCCATTTTTGACTAGTCGTTGGGGACGTTCTTAAACGACTAGTCGCGGGGGAGGCCACTCATTGGGGACGTACTTAAATGAGTGGTAGTTGGAGACACTCCTGGCCGAGCTAGAGATCGCGCGCGTTCCTTCTGGTCCATGCGGCTCAAAATCGCGGCGTGATGTGGACGGCTGGGGTCGAATTGGCAACATTTCGAGCCTGGCTTCGGTATTGAGACTGGTTCTTTATTAAAATAGATTTCCAGACAATTGAGCGGCTGGGGGGTTAACCATGAGGGGCATGGGAGACACAACTGCATATTTGCGTCGGGGCATTCGGGAGATTATATGCCTGGCGCTGTTCTTCTTCACGTTTTTGGCGTGCGAGTATCTCTTTGATGTGCGCATGGCCGAGTTCGTGCCATCGAGTGAGGTCGTCATCTACGAGAGCATCGTTGTCGGCGCGAGCGTGATTGGCTTTTTCGTGCGCCCATTTCTGTACTATCGCCTTCCCCAGACGATCGATGCGACGAGCGATATTACAGGCGTGCTGTTGGTATCGGCGTTGCTGCTGATGATTACGGCAGTGCGGTTTGAGGTGGTAATTGTCGGCGGCCTGGTGGCGTGCTGCGCCCTGGGCTATTGCGGATCGACCGCCCATGCCAATCTTGCGCGGCGTTTTGCGCAGACGCCCTGCCTGGCGCGCGCCGCCGCACTTTCCTATGCCATGGGCGTTCTGGTACAGGTGATCAACCACATGGCGATGCCTGTCGGTATTCCTCAGCAGGCTGTTCTGGTCGTCTGTGCGATCGCGCAGGTGGCGTTGCTCCACGGTGTCCGACGCGCCAAGCTGCGCGACGAGTCCGACCCCAACTTTGAACCCAGTGCCGCCGGGCTTTCGGTAGATGCTCTGGAATATGGCGCCAAGTGGCATGACGATCCCGAGGCAAAGGCGGCATTCCGTCGCGCCGTAGTTCGCCTGACCGTGGCGACGGCGTATCTTTCCAGCGTATTCGCCGCTCTCAACGCGGGCTTCACGACCTTGCATGCTGTCGGAGCCGTCGATTTGGGCGATTGGCCGCGCCTGCTGCTTGTCGTGAGCTCGTTGGTCGCTGGCGCACTATTTGACCTGCACGGCCGCTCGTATATGAATATCGGCATGACATGTGCCGCCATACTGTCCACGTTTTCGTTCTTTGTGCTCATCGTCGACGGCAATGGTGGCAACGAGCTCGCTGCCACGATCATTTTTTATCTGGGCTCGGGCTTTTTCGTGGTGTTCTTTACCACAAAATATGCCGCCGTCTCGCTCTATGCGCGCTGGTCATATTTTTGGCCGTGCATGGGTCGCGTCGTCAACAACGTGTGCTCGATGCTCGTGACGGCGCCGGCGGTGGCGATTATCTCGAGTCAAAACGTGCTGGCTGCGGTCGGGCCGGCGCTCGTGATGTTTGTGGGCATTGCGATTACGCTGCTGGGGCAGTTGGGGCAACGAGCCGATGATGCCGTGATGCAGGATGGCCTGCCGCTTGCCACCGACGATCTTGGTGGGGATCTTGCGCCCACATGCTCCGACTCCGAGCCCGTGGAAGCAGCGGAGCTCACGTCCGATGAACGCCTTGATGCCTTCGTCGCCACCTTTGGGCTTACAGAGCGCGAGCGCGATATTCTTGAGGTCTTGGTCGTTTCGGACCAGAGCGTTCAGGACATCGCCACAACGCTCTTTCTTTCGCGTTCCACGCTCTATCGTCACATTTCCTCGATCAACAAGAAGACCGGCACCGCCTCGCGCGTGGCCCTTATCAACTTCTTCTGGTCCTGGACGCCCAAGGACTAGCTAATCTCCCAATAAGTTGCGGTGGAATAGTCCCTAAATTAAAGTCACGGGGCTTTAAACAGGAACTATTTCACCGCAACTGCTGGGGGGGGATAGACTGCGGCGGCAGAGGCAACGGCAGCGGCGTTGGCAGCTGTGGTAGTGGCAACGGCAGCTGGCAGGGTGTTTTCCGTCTACTTGCTACAGCAGCTCGCCGTGGCGGGCAATGTAGCGGCGCTTCGCCAGCTGGGTGAGCGCGATATAGGCGGTAACGATGCCAATGAGCAGCCCAAAAAAGCTCGTGGGCAGCGGCATGAGGCCGAGCGCATCGGCGATGGGGCTTGCCGGCAGCCAGGTGACGAGCGCCAGGCCCAGCACGGTAAGAACGCACAATGCGGGCGCGGCGTGGTCGCGCGGGCTCGGCAGATGCGGGGAGCGCAACATGTGGACCACGAGTGTCTGCGACCACATGGACTCGACAAACCAGCCGCTCTGGAAGAGCGCAGCAAAGGTCGCCATACCCGCGACGTCGCCCGCGGCGGCAAGCTCGGACCAGCTTGCGTCCACGGCGGCGGGGCACACGACAAAGAAGAGCGCGGCGAAGGTCACGATGTCAAACAGCGAGCTCACGGGGCCCAGCTCGAGCATAAAGCCCTTGATGGACGCGGCGTCCCAGGCACGCGGGCGGGCAGTCCAGGCGTCATCGACGGTGTCCCACGGCAGTGCGATGCACACGATCTCGTAGACCAGCGACAGCAGTACCAGCTGCAGGGCGCTCATGGGCAAAAACGGCAAGAACAGGCTCGCGACGGTCACGGACAGCACATTGCCAAAGTTGGAGCTCACCGTGGTCTTGAGGTACTTGAGCAGGTTGCCGTAAGTGCGGCGGCCTTCGATGATGCCGCGCTCGAGCACGCCCAAGTCCTTCTGAAGCAAGATGATATCGGCGGATTCCTTGGCAATATCGACGGCCGAATCGACCGAGATGCCGCAATCGCTCGCACGCATGGCGGCGGCGTCGTTGATGCCGTCGCCCATAAAGCCCACGGTGTGGCCGAGCATCTCGCGCATGACACGTACCAGGCGCGCCTTCTGCAGCGGCGAGAGCTTGGCGAAGAGGTGGGTTTTCTCGGCGCGCTCGGCAAGTTCGGCGTCATCGAGCGCATCGATCTCGGAGCCGAGCAAGACGTTGCTCGCATCGATACCAATCTGCTCGCAGACGGTGGCGGCGACGCGGTCGTTGTCGCCGGTTAGGACCTTGACCGCCACGCCCTTGGCCTCGAGGGTGGCGACGGCGCCCGCAGCACTTGCTTTGGGCGGATCGAGGAAGGCCAAAAAGCCCATCAGCACCATGTCGCACTCGTCGGCGATGCCAAACTCGCCCACGCAGCGCGGATTGGTCTTCTGCGCCACGGCAATTACGCGTAGGCCCTCGGCGTTAAGTCCGGCGATCTGCTTGCGAATCTGGGCGAGCTTCTCGTCGGTGAGCGGCTGAGCGATGCCATCGATCTCGACAAAGGAGCAGATCTCGAGCATTTCCTCGGCAGCGCCCTTGGTAACCATCTGGGTTTTGCCTTGGGCGTCGGCGACAACTACGCTCAGGCGACGGCGCGAGAAATCGAAGGGAACCTCGTCGACCTTGGTATAGCGGTCGCGCAGACTCTGGCCCAGCATAGAATCGGGCACGACGGCCGAGGGCGTCACATCGGCACGGTCGATTACGGCCAGGTCGATAAGATTTTTGAGGCCGGTCTGGAAGAAGCTGTTCAAAAACGCATGGCGCAGCACGCGCGCGTCCTCGTTGCCATCGGTGTTGAGGTAGCGCTCGAGCACGATGCGGTCTTCGGTGAGGGTGCCGGTCTTGTCGCAGCACAGGACGTCCATCGCTCCGAGGTTTTGAATCGCCGGCAGCTCCTTGACGATAACCTGGCGACGGGCGAGGTCCTTGGCGCCCTGCGACAGGCTCGTGGTCACGATGACGGGAAGCATCTGCGGCGTGATGCCCACGGCCACGCTCGTGGCGAACAGCAGCGCGTCGATGACGTTGCCCTTGGTGGCGGCGTTGATGGCAAAGACGGCCGGCGCCATAACGAGCATCAGGCGCACCAGCAGCATGGAGACGCTCGAGACGCCGCGGTCAAACGCGCTTTTTTCGCCGCGCCCGTTGAGCATCTTGGCGATGCCGCCCAGGTAGGTGTCCGAGCCGGTGGCAACGACAAGCGCCATGGCGGCGCCGTTTTGCACGGAGGTGCCGGTAAAGACGATGTTCTTGCAGGCAGAGAGTGGCAGTGCGGAGCCGTCGGCGCCCTCGACGACGGTGACGGCGGTGGTCTTCTCGACGGCCTCGCTCTCGCCGGTGAGTGCGGACTCGATCACAAACAGGTCGCGCGCGGTGATGATGCGGGCGTCTGCCGGCACCATATCGCCGGCAGAGAGGCGGATTACATCGCCGGGGACGAGCTCGTCGAAGGGGATCTCGATGCGCCCGCCGTCGCGCAGGGCGGTGCAAGTGTTGGAGACCAGGTCCTTGAGGGCCTCTGCCGCATTGCCGCTGCGGGCTTCCTGGATAAACTTCATGCCGCCCGATACCAGCAGCATGGTGCCGATGACGATGACCGTGGAGGGGTCGCGCTACGGTTCGGGCACGGCGAGCACGTCGATGTAGAGCGAGACCAGTGCGAGCGCGGCGAGGATGCCGGCGAAGGGATCGATGAACGCGTCGGCGATGCGGCGGGCGAGCGTTTTGGTCGTTGCCTCGATGGTGTTGGGGCCGACGGCGTTCAGGCGCTCAGTTGCCTGCTCGACGGTGAGGCCGTTTGCCGTGGCGTCAAGCAGTACGAGGGCGTCCTCGGCACTATGGGTGGCGGCGAATATGGTGTTCTTGGACAGGCCGGTATGAGCGGCAGGGCGCGCCGTGCGGCGGCGCTTGGAGATGGCTTCGAGTACCGTGACGGTTTTGAGCATCAGCATAGGGTCCTCCTTGTTGAGGGGAGTTAGCGTACGTGTCGTATTTGCTTCAAAAAACCTAGATGTCGCTCACGTCAAGCTCTTGAGCCCACAAAGGGTGCAGCGCGCCTTTGTGGTGGTTTTGGCGATCTGCCGGTGGCGTTTATGCGTGTGCGGAGTCCTCGCGGCGTGCCGAGGGCGACATGCAGGTTTTTCGACTAGGACTGCCTTCCATGGCACACCTCCTAAAGGCCGGGCGCAGCGCGCTTTGGGTATCTCGTACCCCTTTTTAATCCGCCCGTATTCTTGATGAGGGGGTTTGCCATGTCAACCCTATTGTTCGGAAAACCATTCCCCCTGACAAAGCCTTTACAGAATGCCGTGGCTCCAAAGCACGCCCACATCGACGCCTCGCCTGCGCTAAACTGAAGAGCACGTACGCGATTACGAGAGGAGCCCGCATGGAGGCTTACAAGCAAGAGTTCATCAAGTTTATGGTTGAGTCCGACGTTCTTAAGTTCGGCAGCTTTACGCTCAAGAGCGGCCGTCAGTCCCCGTTCTTTATGAACGCCGGTGCTTACGTGACGGGCTATCAGCTCAAGAAGCTGGGCGAGTATTACGCCCAAGCCATCCACGATAACTTTGGCGACGACTTTGACGTCCTGTTTGGACCGGCCTACAAGGGTATTCCGCTGGCTGTTGTTACCGCCATTGCCTACCACGAGCTGTACGGCAAGGAGGTCAAGTACTGCTGCGACCGCAAGGAGGCCAAGGATCACGGTGCCGATAAGGGCAACCTGCTGGGTTATGAGCCCAAGGACGGCGACCGTGTGGTCATGGTCGAGGACGTTACCACCAGCGGCAAGTCCATCGACGAGACCTATCCCAAGGTCAAGGCTGCTGCCGATGTCGAGATCAAGGGCCTGATCGTGTCCCTCAACCGCATGGAGGTCGGCAAGGGCGGTGTGACCACCGCTCAGAAGGAGATCGAGGCCAAGTACGGTTTCCCCGTCGCGAGCATCGTCTCCATGGCCGAGGTCGTCGAGACCCTCTATAACCACGAGATCGACGGCAAGGTCGTCATCGATGACGAGCTCAAGACCGCCATCGACGCCTACTACGAGCAGTACGGAGCCCGAGAGTAGTTACGGCGTTTTACCAAACGCCGTAACTGCTCGACGCTGCGCGGGCCGCATTTGGACAATCTGACGTTCAACTTCAAGGGCGCGA
>CATZTY010000053.1 GCA_958424475.1 uncultured Collinsella sp. | reverse complement strand
GTCAGGAGCTGTCGCAGAGTGCCTACGCCCTGCGCGACCAGATCAAAAAGACGCAAGATGAGCTTAACAACCTTAAGTATCAGGACGATACGGTCTATGCGGACGACATCGCCCACTTAAAGCAGCTTGCCGAGTGGATGTACGAGCGTGTCGACGTGATCTGCCAGAGCTGGGATATCTCGCTGGCCATTCCCGATGGCGAGTCGATGAGTTCCCACCAAAGCGAGATCCTGGCGCCCATCGCACAGGGCGGCAACAGCGCGCTGAACCAGTACGACGCCAATGTGGGCTCCTGGAAGCCACAGCAGCGTTCCCAAAATTAGTTCGCCATAGTCGGCATAACCTACGTGCGCAATTGATGTAAGCGCATGCTTATTGCTACAATTCGTACAAATATGCTTTAAACGCACGAGGAAGGAACCACATGTTTGGTTTTAAGAAAGAGCTCTACACGCCCGAGTATCAGCTTGCCGGCGACGAGTGCGCCGTTATCGAGACGTCGAAGGGTACCATCAAGGTCAAGTTTGACGGCGAGGGCGCTCCCATTCATGTCGCGAACTTCTGCGAGCTTTCCACGATGGGCTTCTATGATGGCCTTAAGTTCCATCGCTATGTGCCCGGTTTTGTCATCCAGGGCGGCGACCCCAATACCCGCGATATGTCCGGCGCCGACGTCGCCGCTGGTCTTGAGGGCCCCGACGGCATGCCCGGTACCGGTGGCCCCGGCTACTGCATCAAGGGCGAGTTTGCCACCAATCCGCGCAACAGCCATGTCGATGGTGCCCTTGCCATGGCACGCTCCATGGACCCCGATTCCGCGGGTTCGCAGTTCTACTTCTGCCTGGGCGCCCAGCATAACCTCGATTCCGGTTACACCGTCTTTGGTACCACGGTCGAGGGTCTCGATGTGATTTCGCAGCTGCGTGCCGGCGACGAGATCGTCCATGTCGAGATCGTTCACGAGTAAAGGGGACTTCCTTGAATAGCCAGCTGATCCAACAGGGCCGCGCCGCTTACCGCGCGGGTGATTTTTCCGCTGCAGCCCAGATGCTTGGGGCGGCAAAGACTCCCGATGAGATTATGGGCGAGGCCGATCACCTTCGTGGCAACGCCTTGATGCACCTGGGCATGTATGCCGAGGCCGCCGAGGCTTATGCTGCCGCCCTCAACGACGGCACCTACGGCAAGCGCGGCGCGCTGCTCACCAACCGCGGCAAGGCGCTCGCCGCCGTGGGCGACTACACGACGGCCGCCCAGGCGTTCTCTGGTGCTACGCAGGATGCTTCCTATGCCACGCCGTTTAAGGCCTATCTGGGCCTGGGTAACGCGCTGTTCCAGTCGGGCGATTATGCCAACGCGGGTACTGCCTTCCGTCAGGCTGCCATCGACGGCGCCAATCCGGCTCCTGCCGCCGCACTGGGCGAGCTTGGTCGTTGCTTCATTAAGCTCGGCCGTCCGGCGGATGCCGTGGAGACCTACCGCACGGCTATCGACTTTGCCGGCCCCCGCGACGACACGCGTGCGCTCAACGCCGGCATGGGTCAGGCACTTTCTGCCGCCGGCCGCCCCTCCGACGCACTCGACGCCTTTAACGCCGCTACTGCCGATGGCATCTACCAGCTCACCTCCGAGCAGGCCGATGAGCTTGCCCGCGTGCACGATTCGCTTGCCGCGCTGTCTGCCCAGACGGCTATGGCCACGGCTCCGGCGCCCGCGATGGACGCTCCTGCCGTCGATCCGCTCGATCCTACGGGCGCGACCGGTCAGTTTATGCCCGATCCCTCGGACACCGGCTTCTTTACGCTGTCCGAGTCCGAGATGGTCCAGCAGGACCGTCAGGATCGTAAGCAGGCCAAGGTCCGTCGTCGCCATCGCCACACGGGTCTCAAAGTCTTCATCGTGCTGCTTCTGCTCATCTTGATTGCTGCGGGCGGTCTGGGCTTTGCCTACACGCGCGGCTTTGGCTTCCCCTCGCAGGAGTCGGTTATCACCGATCTGTTCCAGGCTGCCGGCGACGGTGACACCGCAAAGGCCGAGTCTTGCCTGGCCTCGAGCCTGTCCGAGGACGCCAAGTCGATGATCATCTCCTCGATTCCGCAGGGCGCCACCGTGTCCGTCGAGGGCATGGATCAGTCCATGACCGAGACGACCGCCAAGGTTAAGGCATCGCTGTCCAAGGGCGGCGAGCAGGAGTACACCGTCAAATTCGTGCGCTCTGACAACCATATCGGCTGGGCCGTTTCCTCGCTCGATATGGATTTCTCGGCTGCTGACAACCAGTAGTGACCTTATGGGATTTAGCTTTGCCCGGCGCTTCACCGCAAGTGAGGTGCCGGGCTTGCGCTAGTATCATGAACTAGTAGTTTTCCAGCAATCATCCAACACATCAGGAGTTGCGTTGTTTTCTTTGATGGATATGTTCTTCGGTAGCTATGCGGGCGATCTTGCCATCGACCTCGGCACCGCAAATACGCTTGTCTCCGTGCGCGGCAAGGGCATCGTCATCCGCGAGCCCTCTGTTGTCGCCATCGACAAGAACGACGAGCGCATCCTGGCGGTCGGTATCGAGGCAAAGCGCATGCTCGGCCGTACGCCCGGCAACATCGTGGCCGTTCGTCCCCTGAAGGACGGCGTCATCGCCGACTTCGATGTTACCGAGGCCATGCTTCGCTACTTTATCGACAAGGCTTCCGAGAAGCGCTATCCGTGGACCCCGCGTCCGCGCGTTGTCGTCTGCGTTCCCTCCGGCGTCACGTCGGTCGAGAAGCGAGCTGTCTTTGAGGCCACGATCCAGGCCGGTGCCCGCCAGGCCTACCTGATCGAGGAGCCCATGGCCGCCGCTATCGGCGCCGACCTGCCCGTCGAGGAACCCACCGGCTCCATGGTCATCGACATCGGCGGCGGTACCACCGAGGTCGCCGTTATCGCCATGGGCGGCATTGTCGTCTCGCAGTCCATCCGTATTGCCGGCGACGAGTTCGATCAGGCCATCCTCACGCACGTTCGCGATGCCTACAACCTGGCCATCGGCGAGCGTACGGCAGAGGACATCAAGATCAAGGTCGGTTCCGCCGTGCCGCTCAAGGACGAGCTCGACGTCGAGGTCAACGGCCGCGACGTGATCACCGGTCTGCCCAAGACCGTGCGCATCGAGAGCGAGGAGATTCGTCGCGCGCTCAACAAGCCGCTCGACGAGATGGCCAAGGCCGTCAAGGACGCCCTCGATGCCACGCCTCCCGATCTCGCCTCGGACCTTATGTACTACGGCATTTTGCTGACCGGTGGCGGCGCGCTGCTGCGCGGTCTCGACGTGCGCCTGCGCGATGAGACCGGTGTTTCGGTCAACGTCAGCCCCACGGCGCTCGATAACGTCGTTAACGGCTGTGCCCGCGTGCTCGAGGCCAATGCGTTTGATGGCGGCTTCGTCCAGACCAATGCTTAATTTCCAAAAGGTGGATTCCATTTGGCACGATCATCGGGTTTCTCCACAAATCTGAATACCAAGCGACAATCAACGGGTATGCGCCCGTTGATTGTTTTCAGCCTGATTTCGGTGTTGCTGCTCACGTTTTACATCCGCGAGGGCGAGGCAGGACCGATTCATGCCGTGCGTTCGGGCGTAACGACGATTACCTCGCCGGTGCGCTTTGTGGGTTCGGCTGTGGCGGCTCCTTTCAATGCCATCGGCAACGTGTTCTCTAACCTTACGGCGTCGCAGGACACGCTCGACGAGCTCAAGAAGCAAAACGAGGAGCTGACCTCTAAGGTTGCTGAGCTCTCCGAGGCTCAAAAGACCGCCGAGCGTCTGGAGGCGCTGGTCGGGCTGCAGTCGACCTACAACCTCAAATCGACCGCTGCTCGTATCGTTGGTGCCTCGGGCGATGCCTGGACCTCGACCGTAACCATCGACAAGGGCTCTGCCGACGGCCTTACCATCAACATGCCCGTGACGAGTTCTGCCGGTGTTATCGGCCAGATTATCGAGGTATCGGCCAAGACCTCTACCGTGCGCCTGATTGGCGACGAGAACTCGGGCGTGTCCGCCATGGTGCAGGACACGCGCGCCCAGGGCATGCTGCAGGGTCAGGCTGACGGCACGCTGCGTCTTGAGTACGTGAGCGTCGACTCCGATGTTAAGGTTGGCGACATCATCGTGACCTCGGGCATCGGTGGCGTGTTCCCCAAGGGTCTACCGCTCGGCACCGTCTCGTCGGTTGAGAAATCGGCAAACGACGTGTACTACACCATTGTGGTGCGCGCTCAGACCACGGCCGAGAACAACGAGGAAGTGCTGGTCATTACCTCGCTGACCGATGAACAGTCGACCTCGGATGAGGACGTGAGCACGGCCAACAGCACGCCGCAGGGAACGTCGCGCGATGTTGCAACCAAGACGAAGGACGAGAGCTCGGATGACAGTTCCGACACGTCCGAGACGACCGATTCTGGCTCGAACGAATAGGGGGCATGTCCATGGATCTACACGAGCAGGGGATGAGCTCCCGCACGTTTGTGATCGCCGCCATCGTGTGCGTGCTGCTGCAGGCAGGCCTGGCACCGCAGATCTCCATTGCGGGTGGTCGCGTCAACTTCATGATTATCCTGGTGTGCCTAAGCGTGTTCTCGGGCGACCCGACCCGTGCCGTCGTGTGCGGTTTTTGCAGCGGCTTGTTTTATGACCTGTCCGCTGCCGTGCCGGTGGGCGTTATGTCGCTCCTGCTGACCGTGGGCTCTTTTGCCCTGGTGCACAGCGCCGTCGGTCAGACGGGCGGTACCCCGAGTGCGCGCGGCATCACCGTGGGCGCCTTTGCGCTCGTCATTAATGTGATCTACAGCATCATCTTGCTGTTTATGGGTTTGGAGACGAGCTTTGTCGTGGCGATCTTTGGGCATGCGTTGCCGTCTTCGATCCTGACGGGTCTGGTTGCCATTCCGTTTTTGATGTCCGGCGTCGTGCCGCAGTCCGGCTATGGATTCTCCGCACGTGGCGGACGCCAGACGGGTATGCGCTTTAAGCCCAAGACCCGCAAGCTCAAATAGGGGAGGCCCGTAGATGTCTTCCCAGATGACGGTTATTATCGCCGGTATCGTGCTGGTTGTGGCCATCGTGGTCGCGCTGGTCGTCATGCGTCGTGGCGATTCCCGTTTTACCTACGATACGCAGCATGGAACGGCCCCGCGCGCCACCGAGGGCGAGGGCAATACCGCGTCGACCGCCTTTAAGGGCCGCTTTTCCATCCTCACCACGGGTGTGGGCGCGATGTTTGCGGCGCTTGCCATCAAGCTGTGGGGCATGCAGATGGTCTCGTCGGACTATTACGAGAAGCAGGCCAATAGTAATCAGACTCGCACCGTTACAACACCCGCTGTGCGCGGTCGCATCCTCGACCGCAATGGCGTGGCGCTTGTCCAGAACCGTCCCTCACTTGCTGTCGTGGCCTACCGCGACCTTGCCGAGGATGAGGTTCTGGTTCGCCATCTTGCCAACGTGCTTGGAATGCCTTACGTGGCGGTCCTTCGTAATATTCAGGACAATACAGAGGGCGCTCAGAGCCTGCATACCATCGCGACGGACGTCCGTCGCTCCACGGTTGCCTATATTCAGGAGCATGCCGGCGAGTTCCCGGGCGTCAAGATTGCCGAGCGTACCGAGCGCCAGTATCCATATGGCGAGACGGCATGCCATATCTTGGGCTATACCGGCACCATTACCTCCGAGCAGCTCGAGGCCCAGAATAAGAAAACCTCTGGCGATGATGATGCTTCTGCTGGCAAGATTACGTACCAGTCGGGCGATATCGTGGGCCAGGCGGGCGTTGAGAGCTACTACGAAAACCTGCTACAAGGTATTCGTGGCGAGCAGACCGTCAAGGTCGATGCCTCGGGCAATGTGACCGGTCAGGCCGGCGCCGTGCCCGCGAAGGCCGGCTCCGACATTAAGCTCACGCTCGACCTTAAGATCCAACAGGCCTGTGAGACGGCACTGGCGAGCGCTATCGAGCTTGCCAAGACCACTGGCTACAGCAATGCCGGCAACGGCGCTGTGGTGTGTCTCGATCCCAACAATGGCGAGATCCTGGGCATGGCGAGCGAGCCCAAGTTCGATCCGTCCGTCTTTATCGGCGGCGTCTCAAATGACGTGTGGACCGAGCTCAATGATGACAAGGGTTCGCACCCGCTGCTCAACCGCGCCATTAGCGGACAGTACATGTCGGCCTCGACCATCAAGCCGCTCTCGGCACTGGCCGGTCTTGAGTTTGGAACCTACACTTCAACGCAGACAACCAACTGCACGGGCTATTGGACGGGCCTGGGCAAGGCTTGGGGCAAGCGCTGCTGGCTGACGTCTGGCCACGGCACCATGACGCTGCAGTCGGGTATCGCCAACTCGTGCGACCCCGTCTTCTATGACATGGGCAAGGCGTTCTTTTATGACGAGCAACATTCCGAGGGCCTGCAGGAGGTCTTTCGTCGCTGGGGCCTAGGCAAGACCTGCGGTATCGATCTGCCGAGTGAGGGCGCGGGCCGTATTCCCGATGCCGAGTGGAAAGAGTCGTACTTCACCGACGCATCTGCCGAGGACCGCAAGTGGAATGCCGGCGATATGACTAACATTGCCATCGGCCAGGGCGACATCCTGGTGACGCCCCTGCAGATGGCGTGCGCCTATATGGGTCTTGCCAACGGCGGCAAACAGTACGTGCCTCACGTGTTTTTGTCTGCCGTGTCGCGCGATGGCGACGGTGATGCCTATAAGTACAACGGCAAGGGCAAGAAGAAGCGCCTGGAGGCCAAGATCAACAGTGATTCGGATTTGGCTCTTGTTCGCAACGGCATGCATGACGTGATTTACACGGCATCGACGTCCCTGGCGGCTCACTTTGGCACCCTGACGCCGCAGGTATACGGCAAGTCGGGCACGGGCGAGAAGAGCGGCGAGGACGAATACGCGTGGTTCTGCGCCTATGCACCGGCCGATGATCCCAAGTATGTCATCGCTACTGTT
>CATZTY010000052.1 GCA_958424475.1 uncultured Collinsella sp. | reverse complement strand
CTCAGGCCGCACAGGAACATAAACGACGCGGCGAGCATGGCGGTGGGGAAGCGCGGAACGAGGCCGGTCTGGAAATACTCGACAACGATGGGCGTGCCCAGGGCGAGGCCGATCACCGCAAACAGAAGCGCAACCAGGCTGAAGAACTTCAGCGGGCGGTAGTCCTTGAACAGCGTGCCGATCATCGCAACGACTTTAATGCCGTCGCTCACGGTATTGAGCTTGGACTCGGAGCCTTCCGGACGGTCGCGGTACTCGATGGGCACATCTTTGATGCGCCAGCGGTGGTCGACAGCGTGAATCGAGAGCTCGGTTTCGATCTGAAAGCCCTCGGAAAGCACAGGGAAGGTTTTAACGAACGGGCGACTCATGGCGCGGTAGCCGGTCATGACGTCATCGAAGCTGTAGCCATAGATCCACTTGATCATGGCACGTACCAGGTTGTTGCCAAAGCCGTGGAAGGCACGTTTGTTCTCCTCGGCATAGGTGCCGTTGGAAAGACGGTCGCCCACGGTCATGTCGGCCGTGCCGTTGAGGATGGGCTCGCAGAGGGCTTTGGCCGCCTCGGCGGGGTAGGTGTCATCGCCGTCGACCATCAGGTAACAATCGGCATCGATGTCGCGAAACATCTGACGGCACACGTTGCCCTTTCCCTGACGCGGCTCAAAACGCACCGTGGCGCCGTGCTCGGTGGCGATGCGTGAGGTATCGTCCGACGAGTTATTGTCATAGACATAGACCGTCGCCTGCGGAAGCTCGTGGTGAAAGTCGTCGATGACCTTACCAATCGTGAGCGCTTCGTTGTAGCAGGGGATGATGACGGCGATGGATTCAGAATTCACTCAATGCTCCTTATACATTCAATCCTTGAAAGTATAGCCGTTTGCGCCTGACATCCTAAGATGTGGGATAGTTCTCCAGTTTTGCTGCGCGAATCATTTACTTTGCTGTCGGGTCTATACTGTACGTTTGTCAACGATTACGAGTAAGGGAGTTGCATCCGTGTCGGATCAGACAAAGCAACAAGAAACTCGCAGTCTGCCTGCGACGTTTGCTAAGAATGAATTTGAGAAGGATGCGTTTATCCTTCGCCAGCTGGTTACCAAGGATTTTAAAATCAAGTATCGCCGCAGTGTTCTGGGCGTCGCATGGTCGGTGCTCAATCCGCTGCTGATGATGATCGTCATGGCCATCGTGTTCTCGACGATTTTTGGCCAGGGCCGCAATGGCTCAATGACACCCGAGATGTACCCGCTGTACTTGATCGTGGGTAACATTACCTTTGCCGTCATGTCCGAGTCTACGAACCAGGCCCTGACGTCGATCGTGGGTGCTGCCCCTTTGCTCAAGAAAGTTAAGGTGCACCGCTGGGTCTTCCCGGTGCAGAAGGTGCTCTTCTCGCTAGTCAACTTTGCCTTCTCGCTGGTTGCCGTCGCCATCGTTATGCTGTGGTTCCGCGTTATGCCTTCTTGGCACCTGATTCTGCTGCCGGTTTGCCTGCTGCTGCTTATGTGCTTCTGCATGGGCCTGGGCATGATGCTCTCTGCCCTTACGGTCTTTTTCCGCGACGTTATGCATCTGTGGAGCGTCATCATTACGGCGTGGACTTACATTACGCCCATCTTCTGGACGACTGACTATATTGCGCAAATGTCGCATCTCGTGCGTATCTTGATGTATGCGAACCCCATGTACAACTACCTGCAGTTTATGCGCGATATCTTCCTGTTCCAGACTACGCCCTCGCTTATGACGTTTGGTATGTGCGTCGCTTGGGCGGTTCTTGCGCTTATTATTGGCTATACCGTGTTCCATAAGTCCGAGCGCAAATTTATCCTCTACATCTAAGGAGTGCTGTGATGACTGAATCTGTTGTTGATTACAGCGAGCAGCCTCTGGCTGTCGAGGTCGACGACGTCACCATGATCTTTAACATGGCGTCCGAGTCGCTGACCAGCCTCAAGGAGTACTTCATCAAGCTTGCCAAGCACGAGCTGTTCTTTGAGGAGTTTAGGGCACTTAAGCACATCTCGTTCGATATTCATCGCGGCGAGGTCGTGGGCCTGGTCGGTACCAACGGCTCTGGCAAATCCACGATGCTCAAGATTATCGCCGGTGTGCTCGAGCCCAGCGAGGGCAGCGTTAAGGTGCGCGGCAACATCGCACCGCTGATTGAGCTTGGCGCCGGTTTTGACCCCGAGCTGACCGCCCGCGAGAACATTTATTTGAACGGCGCGCTGCTCGGCTATACCAAGGAGTTCATCGACGCCAATTTTGACGGCATTATTGAGTTCGCTGAGCTGCAGAATTTTGTCGATATGCCGCTTAAGAACTTCTCTTCAGGCATGGTGGCGCGTATCGCCTTTGCAATCGCGACGATTACCGAGCCCGATATTCTGATCGTTGACGAGACGCTGTCCGTCGGTGACGTGTTTTTCCAGCAGAAGTGCGAGGACCGCATCCAGCACTTTATCCAGAGCGGCGACGTGACGGTTCTGTTCGTTTCGCACTCCATGGAGCAGGTTGAGCGCATCTGCCAGCGTGCCGTTTGGATTGAGAAGGGTGACCTTCGCATGGACGGCCCGGTCGATGAGGTCTGCAAGGCGTACCGCGAGCAGTTCAACTAGGTTATAATTACAGCCGCTTGGCTGATTTATTTGGTTGAGCGTGCGGTTATTTGCTCCATTAGCTCAGTTGGATAGAGCAGGGGACTTCTAATCCCAAGGTCGACGGTTCGAATCCGCCATGGAGCACCATCGTTTATTAAGCCCGGACCGTTTGGTGGTCTGGGCTTTTTTCGTCTTGTATGCTGCTGGAGCCGAGCGCGAGCAAGTCGCTACTGTTCGTTGGGATTGGCATTTTACTTTTCGAGATGCTCCCTCAGCAGCTCCAGCGCGTGTGCGTAGCTCTGCAGGCCCTCGCCGGTGATGGTGGCGAAGCAGGCTAGGCGTGCATAGCTCACCTGGCGGAAGTCCTCGCGGGTCTCGACGGCACTGATGTGGACCTCCACAGCCGGGATGGCGACGGCTTTGAGCGCGTCCAGGATGGCCACGCTCGTATGCGTGTAGGCGGCCGGGTTGATGACGATGCCGTCGACCTTGCCGTAGGCCTCTTGGATCTTGTCGACGATGCCGCCCTCGTGGTTGGACTGGAACACCTCGACCTCCTCAAAGCCCTGTGCGGCGCCCGCTTCCTGGCAGATTTGCACTAAGCGGTCGTAGTTGTCGCTGCCGTAGATGCCCGGCTCTCGAATGCCGAGCATGTTGAGGTTGGGTCCGTTGATGACGAGTGCTTTCATGGTTGCTTCCTTTGCAGTCGAGAAACCACCACAAAGGTGCCTGTCCCCTTTGTGGTGGTTTTTGTTAGAGAGCGGGTGGGAGGGTGTCGAGGAGGGCTCGGGCGGTGTTGGCTGCGCAGTCGCGTGAGTCGATGATGTAGTCGGCCCAGGCGCGGTAACGCGGCATGCGCTGCTCGGCCAGCTTGTCGATACCGTCGCGGGCGGTGATGGGGCGACCCTTGTGGGCGAGCTCATCGAGCTTACGGTTGAGCATCACAATCTGACTGTTCTGGTGAAGCAGCGGGTAGTTCTCGTCTCGCGTGACGACGCCGCCGCCGGTGGAAATCACCAGGCCGCTGCGCTTGGAGATGTCGGCCAGGGCCGCCGTCTCCTGCTCGCGGAAGGCCGGCTCGCCACGCTCGACGATAAAGTCGGCGCAAGGCATGCCCAGGCGCTCCTCGAGGGTTTTGCCCGAGCCCGGCATGCCGATCAGTGCGATGTTCTGCTCATGGCGCGACAGACGCTCCGTCACGTCCAGAATGCGCTCGCGCGGGGTAACCTGGCCGGTATAGCGCTCAACGGCCTGCGCCGCCTGGGCCACAAGCATGAGCAAACCGCCGATGCAGGGTATGCCGCGACGCTCGGCCTCGAGCATGAGTCCTGTGCGGGCGGGGTTGTAGACGATATCGATGACGCCCTCGAGCGCGTCGAGGCCCTCGAGCGTGCAAGGCACGTCGGGGCAGTGGGGGAACATACCGGCAGGCGTGCAGTTGACGAGCAGCGCGGCATCGGATTGCTGCGCGATGTTGTCGTAGTTGACCTCGCTCGTGCGTCCCACGGGCACCACGATGGCGCCCAAGTCTCCCAGCACCATGCTCGCCGTGGTGCCGGCGCCTCCGGTGGCGCCGAGCACGAGGACCTTCTTGCCGGCAACCTCAACGCCCAACTCCTCGACCAGACACTGGAAACCAAAGTAGTCGGTGTTGTCGCCGCGCAGGCGGCCGTCGGGCAGGCGAGTGATGGTGTTGACGTTGCCCATACGCTCAGCGAGCGGGCTCAGCTCGTCCAGGTACTCCATGACGGCGCGCTTGTAGGGGATGGTCACGTTGGTGCCCTCCCATTCGTCGCCGGTCATAAAGGCCGCGAGGTCTTCGGGCTCGCGTTCAAAACGCACGTATTCAAGCCCCGCGAGCTCCTTGTAGATGGTCGGGGTGTAGCTGTGGCCCAGCACGCGGCCCAGTACGCCGTAGGGGCGGGTTGCGGCGGTATCGGTCATCTAGAGCACCTCCGTGTAGCTGCCAAAGTAGGTGAAGCTCTCGCACACGTCGTCGATCGAGTCGAGCAGGTCGTCGAGGGCCTTGGTGCCAAAGGGGCAGTCCAGGTCAAAGTAGAACATAAACTCAAAATCGCGCCCGGGGATGGGGCGGCTCTCGAGCTTGATGAGGTTGATGTTGAGTGCGTAGAAGCGCTCGAGTACACGGTAGAGAGCGCCCGGCTCGTTGGCCGTGGTGATCATGAGCGAGGTGCGGTTGGCGCCGGGATAGACGCGCGGCTCGCGGCTGATGACGACAAAGCGCGTATAGTTGTTGTCCGAGTCTTGGATGTTGGGCTCCAGTACTTCCAAGCCGTAGAGCGCCGCACAGCTGCGCGAGGCGATGGCGGCGACGTCGGTGCGTTCGGAGTTGGCGACCATCTCGGCCGACATGGCGGTATTGGGGTACTTGGTGGCGTGCAGGCCGTGGGCCTCGATAAAGCCGGCGCACTGGGCGATGGCCTGGCCATGGCTGTAGACCTCGCGCACGTCCGCGAGCTTAGTGCCGGGCTTGACGAGCAGGTTGTGATCGATCTTAAGGCGCAGTGAACGCACGATGTGGAAATCGAACTGGGCGAGCAGGTCGTAGACGGCGTTGACCGATCCGGCAGTTGAGTTTTCGATGGGCAGCACGCCAAACTCGCAAAAGCCGTCGCGTACGGCGCGCATAACGCCCTCGAAGGTCTCAAAGAAGGCGATATCGGGCACGTCGAAGAGTTTGCACGCGGCGATCTGACTGTAGGCGCCTTCGACGCCCTGGCAGGCAACGGTGGCCGTTTGGGGGAAGGGTGTGTTAAAGGCTGCGGCTGTGGTATGGGCCTTTTGCGACACCGTGATGCCCTTGAGCTCGTTGATGTAGCGCTGCTGCTCGGCCTTGCTCATGCTCATGAGGAGACGGAACAGGGTGATGGTCTGGGCCTCGTAGCGCTCGGGTGCACGGCTGGCGAGGTTGTTGAGTTTGGAGCGCTCGCGGGCGGGGTCAAAGACGGCCTTGCCCATCTCGATCTTGGATTTGGCGACTTCGGTGGCAATGTCCATGCGCTCGACAAAGCTGTTGAGGAGCGTGGTGTCGATGCCATCGATGGCCTGGCGAATATCGGCAAGGTCCATAGGGACCCCTTTCGTGAATGGTTGCCTGGGGTAGTTAATTTGGGACGGGGCTTTTTTAGCCACCCTTTGACTGTCGACGAATCGATGGGTGCCAGGGCAAATATCAACTGGCATATGGGGGTAGCTAAAATAGCCCCGTCCCAAATTAACTACCCTTGGGGTGGGTGGACTAAAGCTGGGCTGCGTCCTCGAGGAGGGCGTCCCAGATGGCGAGGGCGGCGGCTGCTTCGGCTACGGGGACGGCTCGGGGGACGATGCAGGGATCGTGGCGGCCGTGGACCGAGAGCTCGGCATTTTCCATGGCGTCCATGTCCACGGTTTGTTGCTCGCGACCGATGGAGGGCGTCGGCTTCACGGCCATACGCCACATGACGGGTGCGCCGGTGGAGATGCCGCCCAGAATGCCGCCGGCGTTGTTGGACTCGACTGCAATCTCGCCGGTCTCGGCATCAACGCGGTATGGATCGTTGTTCTCACTGCCGCGCATGGCGGCTACGGCAAAGCCCATGCCAAACTCCACACCCTTTACGGCGGGAATGCCAAACGCGATTTGCGCGATGCGGTTCTCGATGCCGTCGAACATGGGGTCACCGATGCCCGCGGGAAGCCCATAGATGCCGCACTCCACGATGCCACCGATGCTGTCGAGCTCGTCGCGTGCGGCCAGAATCTCCTCGCGCATGCGACCGGCGGCGGCGGCGTCAATGCAGGGTAGGTCGTTCGTAAGGATTGCCTTGCGGTCGCCCTCGCGATAGACCATGTCGTCCATCGGCAGGTCGGAGATACCGCCTATCTGCGCGACGTGCGCCATGACCTTGATGCCACGGGCCTCGAGTGCCTGCAGTGCGATGCCGCCGGCGATGCATAGAGGGGCCGTCACCCGGCCGGAGAAGTGCCCGCCGCCGGCGACGTCGTGCATGTTGTGGTACTTCACGCGCGCCGGAAAGTCTGCGTGCCCGGGGCGTGGTTTGCGGCGCAGCTCGGAATAGTCCTTGGAGCGCGTGTTGGTGTTCTCGATAATTGCTGCGATGGGTGCGCCAGTGGTGTGTCCATCGACTACACCGGCAATGATATGCGCGGCGTCGGCCTCGCGGCGCTTGGTTGCGGTCTCGTCGCGGCCGGGGGCTCGACGGTCCAAAAAGGCCTGCAGCGTCTCCTGGTCCACAGCGATGCCCGCGGGGACACCGTCGAGCGAGCAGCCGATAGCAGGGGAGTGCGACTGGCCGAAAATGCTCAGATGCAAAACGTTGCCAAAGGTCGAGGACATGCTATTCCTCCTCGAGCGTGACCTTGCCGCCCAGCAGGCGGTAGTGGTCGAAGAAATCGGGATAGGACTTATTGACGGCCTCGGCGCCGTGGATCACGACC
>CATZTY010000051.1 GCA_958424475.1 uncultured Collinsella sp. | reverse complement strand
CAAAGAAGGCCACTTAATGTGGCCTTCGTCTTGCGCGGGACTGTAGAGCAGGAAACCTTATATCCGGCCCCTCCGATCGGGGACCGCGCCTTTGCGACTACAGCGTCATGTTTGGATCGGCGTCGACGTCGAACGGCGAGATTTCACCTCGGTCGAATTTACGGCGGGCGACCTCCGCGATCATGGCGGCGTTGTCGGTGCATGCCGAAAGCGGCGGCACCGTCACGCGAATGCCCTGGCGCCCGAGCTTCTTGATCATCATCTCGCGCAGATGCGGGTTAGCCGAGACGCCGCCGCCGATGCAATACTCCTTGCATCCGGTGGCATGCAGCGCGTTCTTGGCCTTCTTGTACTGCACGTCAAAGACTGCCGCCTCGAACGAAGCCGCCAGGTCGGGCAGATGGATCGTTCGGCCGGCTTTGGTCTCCTGCTCGATGTAGAGCGTCACAGCGGTTTTAAGACCCGAAAGCGAGAAACGATAATCTCCCCTGCTGTTAAGCGCACGGGGGAAATCGATCGCCTTGGAGTTGCCCGTCTCGGCCAGCTTGGAAATGATGGGGCCACCGGGATAGCCCAGACCCAATGCCTTGGCTACCTTGTCGAAGGCCTCGCCCACAGCGTCGTCGAGCGTCTCACCGAGCACCTCGTAGTCGCCCCACGCCTTCACGTGCACGAGCATGGTGTGCCCACCCGAGACAAGCGTGAAGATAAACGGCGGTTTGAGGTCGGGTTGCGCCAGCAGGTTGGCAAACAGATGACCCTCAAGATGATTGACGCACACGAGCGGCTTGCCGGCAGCGTAGGCAAAGCCCTTGGCGAAGGCGACGCCAACCACGAGCGCGCCCACCAGGCCCGGACCCTGTGTCACGCCCACGGCGGCAAGCTCGCTGGGGGCAATGGCTCCACCCTCAAGACCAAGCGATGCTGCGGCATCCTCGAGCGCCGCATCCACGACACTCACAATCACCTCAACGTGTTTGCGCGAGGCGATCTCGGGCACCACGCCGCCAAAGCGGGCATGAAAATCAATCTGTGTCGACACCTGGTTGGCCAGCATATTGCCATCCGCATCGATAATCGCCACGGCCGTCTCGTCGCAGGAACTCTCGATAGCGAGCACTAGGCGGCGGCGTTCAATTTCGGCACGCTCCCCCTCGGAGCGCCCGGGCGCAGGCAGCGGCCATACGCGCTGCTCTGCCGCCGTCGGCTCGGGCGAAGCATTGTCGACCGGAAGCACGAGGGGCAGCGGGGCCGTCATGACGGTGGCATCCTTGCCGGCACCATAGTAGCCGCGGCGCCGTCCTGCCTCGGTAAAGCCCAGAGCGTTATAAAGCGCGATCGCTCCCTCGTTGCCGTCCTCGACCTCGAGCGAAGCCGTGGTGCAGCCGAGCATCTGGGCATCATAGCTCACATGCGACAGCAGCTTGCGGGCAATGCCCTCACGGCGATGTGCCGGGTCGACGGCGACATCCAGAATCTGCACATCACCGTCCACGACCATACCACCGGCAAGGCCCAGCAGCTTGCCGTCGTCGTGTGCTACCCACCAACTACGCGGCGCAGCGACGTCCTCGCCCAGTTCGGACAGGAACATGCCCGGCGTCCACGCCTCGTGTCCGGCACCTTCAAAGCAGGCAGCCTCCAGCGCGCTCGCGCCCTCGGCATCCGCCGCGCCCATGGGACGGAACTGCAGATGACGACCGGCGAGCTCATCGGCAACGCCCGTAATTTCGCTCTGCGCACTCTCGGCAAGACCAAGACGCTTGCGCTCGTTTTCCTCGGCATCCGAAAGGCGCGTGTAAATCGGCAGGACGCGGGCCGGATCGCCGTCACCCGCAGCGTGCGCGAGCAGCAAGCCCTCGCCCGAAGGCCACCACAGGTCGCGCTCCACGCAGCGGGCGGCCTCGTCCTCACCCAGCAGCTTGCCATAGCGCACGAGACCGTCACCGGTCAGCTGAACCTGGTCCCAGTCCGCTGCTTGGCGCCACTCATCGAGCGCCACGGCGGCCTTGACCACGTGTTCGCGCTCAAATTGACGCTCGGGGCCCTCATCGACCAGCATATACAGCGCCGGATATACCTCACCGCGCATAGCATCGGCCAAGATACCAACCTTGCCGCGCACGCCAGCCTTCCACGCCGTCCAAGCGCAAGCGTCGAGCGTCGACACGCCCAGCAGCGGAGCATTGGCACCACGTGCGAGGCCCTTGGCAGTGGAGATGCCGATGCGCACACCCGTAAAGGACCCCGGGCCGCGGCCGACCACATAGCAACCAACATCGCTGCGATCCAGACCGGCTTGAGCCAGCACGCCATCAACGGTATTCACGAGCTCAACGTTGGCGTGACGGCGACACATGTGGTCGCCACTCACGAGCTTCGTCTCGCCCGTCTGCCCATCAATCCAGCTTGCCGCGCAGGCAAGCATGTCGGTCGAGGTATCGAGCGCCACCACCAGCGCGTTGTCGTTATGCAAGCTCATCTTGTACAGCCTTATCAATCAAATGGGAAAGCTCCATTGCGCGGTCACCGTGCGCCTCAAGCGTTATCGTTCGCACATCGCTGTCGCCCTCATCACGCTTGAGCGTCACCGAAAGATACTCATCCGTCAGCTCGTCCTGGAATTGTTCGCCCCATTCCAGCAGGCAAGCACCCTCATAGCCCAGCACATCGAAAATGCCCGTATCCTCGAGCTCGTAGGCATGCTCCAGGCGGTATAGATCAAAGTGAAACAGCGGAATACGACCTTGATCGTGAACGGCCATGAGCGCAAACGTAGGGCTCGTAACCATATGCCCATCGCCCAGCCCGCGCGAGACGCCCTTGGTAAAGTGAGTTTTGCCCACTCCCAGGCCACCGGTCAGGATGAGCACATCTCCGTCCTCAAGGCACGGTGCAATTAGCTCGCCAAAGTACTCCGTATCGGCAGCGCAAGTCGTTTTGTAAGTACCTACCCCCAGGCGCTCCAGGGACATATATGCTCCTTATTATTCCGAGGCGTCCTCTGGTGCGGGATGTCGCTCCAGATAATCGCCCAGCATCTTAAAGTCTTCCTCCAGCAGCTCCTGCCACGCCGGATTGCGCAGCGCTGCTGCCGGATGAAAAGTGGGCATTACTACAAAATGCCCCATCTGGTGGAACCTGCCGCGCAGCTTAGTAATGCCAATCTCGGTCTTAAGCACAAAGTGCGTCGCGGGGTTGCCGAGCGTCACGATAATATCAGGCCAGATGCTTCGAATCTGCTCACGCAAAAACGGCGAGCAAGCCAGCACTTCCTCGGGACGCGGATTGCGGTTTCCCGGCGGGCGGCACTTAAGCACGTTGGCAATGTAGACGTCTTCGCGTTTGAGCCCCGCCAGCGACAAAATGCCGTTGAGGTCCTCGCCTGCCGCCCCCACAAAGGGCTCGCCCTGCAAATCCTCATTGCGGCCCGGCGCCTCACCGGTAAACATCACGCGAGCGCGGGGGTTTCCCACGCCAAACACGATATTGTGACGCGACTGGTAGAGCTGGCAGAGGTGACAATCGCCCAGAACGGCCTCAATTTCCTCGAGTGCGACCTCACGTGGCGCCTGATGGGTATGGCCGGGGATGTGCATGACGCCCATAGCGGCTCCTACACGTAGACCTTGTCGAGACGCATGCCAAAGCCGCAGGCGACCTCGTAGTTAATCGTTCCGCGCAGTCGGGCCATCTCGTCCATAGTGATCTCGGCATCGCCATCGCGGCCGACAATAATCATCTCGTCACCATACTCGGCCTCGGGAATCTCGTGTGCCGGGTTGGACTGAATGGCGACCATAAACTGGTCCATGCAGATATTGCCAACCTGATGCACGCGCTCGCCGCGATACAGCACATCCATACGATTGGAAAGCGTACGCGATAGGCCGTCGGCATAACCGATCGGCAGCGTGCAGATCTGAACGCGCGTGCGCGGTACGCGGTAGGTAAAACCGTAGCCCACGCCCTCACCCATCGCAGGGTGTGCCACACGCGTCACGCGCGCATGGACGCTCATAACGGGGTCAAGCTGCATCACGCGGCCACTCAGCTCGCACGGCTGCATGCCATACAAGCCAACGCCGGCGCGAATCATATCAAAATGCATCGAGGGGTCGAGCATCGAGGACGGCGTGTTGGCGCAGTGCACGATACCGCACTCAAAACCCGCATCCTTAATGGCCTGAACGGCCTCGGTAAAGCGCTGACACTGCAGCTTGTAGTCCCAGCCCGAAGGTTCATCGGCCGTGGCGAAGTGCGTAAATACGCCGTCGCACTGAATACCACGATGGAAATTTATACCGCGGACAAAGTCGAGCACCTGCGTGTAGTGAACGCCGATACGATTCATGCCCGTCTCGATGGCGAGATGATACTTGCCCACTTTGCCCGCCGCGACGGCACATTCGCCATACGCAAGAGCAAAGTCAGACGTATAGACCGAGGGCATGATATCAAACTCGAGCAACGTCGGAATGGCCTCGATAGGCGGCTCGCTTAGGATGAGGATGGGTTTCGTAATCCCGCCCTGTCGGAGCTCAACGCCCTCGTTAACCGTCGCCACGGCAAACATGTCGGCACCGGCCGAATACATGATCTTGGCGCACTCAACAGCTCCATGACCATAAGCATCGGCCTTGACCACGCAGCACAGGCGCTGACGTGGATTCAGCAAGTTCTTATAGGCCCTCGTGTTGCGACGAAGCGCCCCGCGGTCGATCTCGACCCAGGACCAGCGCGTCAAATCGGCTTTATTCATGATTAGTCATCCGACCCTTCGTCCATGATTCCCAGATCTTCGAGCGCATCCTTTGCCGCCAGCTCCATGGCAGGACCGATCAAGTCGATAAGATCGGTAGCGATAACGCTCTTCTCACCATACTCCGTCGCCGCGGCAAAACCGGCGTAGCTGTGAAGTGCGACGGCGTACGAATACAGCAACTCCCAACGATCCATCTCGTCGCGCATGGTGGCAAGCGTGCCGGCCAAAATACCCGCGAGAACATCACCCGAACCGGCAGTTGCCAGAGAAGCCGGACCCGAGAGCGGCAGCAGCACACGCTCAACGCCACAGATAGCCGTCGTCGGCCCTTTGGCAATGACCACCAGATTGTCGGAGCCTGCAGCCCAGACAACCTTCTGCGCAGCTGCAATCGCGGTACCAAGGTCGTTCACCTCGTCACCGGCAACCAGACGCGAAAGCTCACGATAGTGCGGCGTCATAACCAACGGCTGCTCGCGACGATACATCTCGGGATTACTATCAATACCGTCAATGGCAATCTTAGCAAGGCAGTTGAGTGCATCGGCGTCCAAGATAAGCGGCACATCAAGCTCGAGCAAGCCCGAAACCACCTGCATTGCGCCGGCAGATGTCGTCATACCGGGACCGCACAGTACACAGCTGTACTTCTTTGCAATCTCGCACACAGTCATGCGCGCAGCGGCGCCAAAGGAGCCGCGGGAATCAGACGGAATAGCAAAGACGGGAATCGAAGGAAGTGCCATGCGAATAAGATTGGCGCAGGCGTCAGGAGCCGCGACCGCCACGTAACCAGCACCCGCGCGAGCTGCAGACTTGGCCGCCATAATGGCAGCACCAGGATATTGCGCAGATCCGGCGACAATAAGCACAGAGCCACGGGAATACTTATCGATATTCGTAGGCAGTGGGGCAAAGTAATCAACTAAGTCACCGGGCTCGACAATCTCAGCGGCGTGGTCGACATCATCGATGACCTCGTCAAGACGGTCGTAAAGATTGCCGCAGATCAAATCGCCAGCATACTCAGGGCCATCAGCGCTATACAGACCAATCTTGGGCGCAATCATCGTCACCGTATGCTCGGCACGAATGCAGTCGTCATCAACAACGCCCGTCTCGGCATTCAGGCCCGAGGGGACATCAATGGATACGACACAATCGGCGCATTCATTGACCGTAGGAATCCAGATGGAGAACGGCGCACGCAGATTCCCGTGAAAACCGGTACCAAAAATGGCATCGACAACAACATCGGCCTTATCGATCAAAACCTCGAGTTCGTCACGCGAAGGGCCGACGCAAACGTGCACATCGCGGCCGGCAGTACGACGAGCAACATGACGTGCCAGAGCAGCAGGAATCTCATCCGGTTCAACCGGAGAAACGATATCCACGTCCACACCCTTATGGCTCAGGATATCGGCGGCAACCCAACCGTCGCCGCCGTTATTACCAAAACCGACCAGAACGAGAACCCGATCGGGATTGAGCTTCAAGACCTCGTTGGCGGCAAACTCACCCGCTAGCTCCATAAGCTCGGCCTTCGAAGTCCCTTCGCGTTCGATGATATCCTCGAGACGAACGACTTCTTCGGTACTCAAAACCGGTTTCATCTATGCTCCTAGCGTATCTTGCGAAGCATCGCCCAGGTGCTCCGTCAATGCTGAATTCTGCAGCTGCTCAAGCTCATCTAAAACAGAGCGAGCCTCTTTAAATGTCTGCGCAACGCGTTTCTTGGTGCTCACCTTTTCCTCTTTTGGCTTAGGCCGAGCATCTTCGGTAATCGCGATGGCATTCGCAACGGCTAAGTCTCCTGTAAGCGTAATGGAAAGAGCAACCTCAACAACACCCAGCTCTTGAGCGATCTCGAGTGCACGACCCGAAAGCAGCGCCTTCGGTTTGCCGAGTTTATCACGCGTTACCGAAACATCCTTGCGACCCACGCCTTGACTAAAACCCGTGCCGAGAGCTTTAAGCACCGCCTCGCGCGAAGCAAAGCGGCTCGCATAGTGAGCGGCGGGGCGCGATGACGCATCGCAATACGCGCACTCTTCTTCGGTAAACACACGCCGAGCAAACGACGGCGTCTTTTCAAGAATTGATTTCATGCGGGAAATCTCGACGATATCAACGCCGATACCAGCTTCAGCCATGTTCACCTCCATATCGCACAGACTAAGTTATTGTAGCCCGTTCACAGAAGATGCGACAAACGAGGGTTATAAAACACAGCTACTATGTGAGACAAAAGCCCGTAAACGCAAAAAAGGGGGAGGCCGCGAGGCCTCCCCCTTCTCAGTTCAAG
>CATZTY010000050.1 GCA_958424475.1 uncultured Collinsella sp. | reverse complement strand
CGGCATAGACCTTCTGGTCATGCCGTCCTCTTTGAATGACAAGTTGTCGCTCTGGTGGGCGCGCAGCGTCAACTAGTTACGCGGTTCGTAGAACCGCGTAACCCCTAGAAGCGGTTGCCGCGGAAGCCGCCGCCGTTGCGGCCGCCACGATCGCCACCACGGCCGCCGCGGTCGTTACCACGGTTGCCGCCAAAGCCGCCGCGGTTGCCACCGCGATCGCCATAGCCACCACGGTTGCCGCCAAAGCCGCCGCGACCGCCACGGTCGCCGCCACGGTCACCAAAGCCGCCACGGCCACCGCGATCGCCACCGCGACCGCCGCGGTCACCGCCACGGCCACCGCGATCGCCAAAGCCGCCACGACCGCCACGGTCGCCGCCACGGCCACCGCGATCGTCACGACCGCCGCGAGGACCGCGGTCCTCGTCCAGGCCCATGGCGACGAGCGGAGCGATAACCTTATCGAGAGCGGCCATCAGCTCGGTGGCCTCCTCGTAAGAAAGCTCGGGCAGGAGCTTCTCCTTCTTGTTGGCAAGCTCGACCAGGCCCTCAGCGGCATCCTCGGCAGCGAAGACGACGATCTTGCGCATATCGCCCTCGGCGTCGTCGATGCGGCCGACCAGATCGGCGGCCTCGGCCTCGGCCATCAGGCCATCGAGCTCACGGAGGCGCATGCCCAGCAGGTCGGACATTTCCTTCTGCTCCATCTTAGGCTTGAGGTCAAGAAGCTTGATAGCGCGCTCGATGTTCGCCATGCGCTCGGCCTTGGCCTCCTCCTCCTTGGAAATAGCAAAGCGACGGCTACGCAGCAGGCGGGCGGCCTTCTGCATCTTGTCCATCAGCTCTTCGTCATCGTAATCAACGGCGGCCTCGACAACCTCGGCCTCCTCCTCGGCGGAAACCTCGTCAGCAGCCTCAACCTCGGCAGCTTCGGTCTCCACGGTCTCGACTGCCTCGACCTCGGCAGCCATGGTCTCGTTCTCGGTCTCGTTCATAATCTCTTCGTTCTCAGACATGAGACTCCTTCTTGGCCCTCTCGGGCATCATCGCCCCATTCGCGGGGCCCGTCGCGCACTCTTTGCGCTTTAAACATTCATGCCTCTCGGCAAAACGTCCATTAGTTTATGGTGTCGCCATCCAATCTAGCTGCAGAATCTATGTGCACACATTAATGCGACATGTGCGACTCGCGACGAGCGTACACCAGTGACGCCACGAACCCGACCACGGCAATCACAGCCGCCACACGCACGGCAGTTGCAAATCCAATCGCCTGGGCAACGTCGGTCGCAGCGCCAGCGGCGCCGGCGGTCGCGGCAGAACTCGAGAGCAGGCCGATAAACAGCGACGGGCCAAACGATGCGGCAATCATGTTCCACGTGTTGAGCAATGCCGTTCCGTGAGGATGCTCAGCGGCAGGAAGCGTCTCCAAGCCGGCTGTCTGCGAGGGGCTCAGCACCAGGCCGACTCCGGCATACACCACAACGGTCAGCGCCACGACGACGCCGATGTTCATGCTTGCCGCCGTCATCGAGATTGCAGTCTGCCCCACGGCAATCAGGGCAAAGCCGACCGGCAACAGCGGCCATGCGCCACGGGCGTCCATCACGCGTCCGCCCACAATCGAGGTCACGGCGTTGCAGGCAATCGCCGGCAAAATGAGCAGGCCCGCAACAAGTGCGGTCATGCCGTAGGCACCTTCAAAATAGAGCGGCAACAAAACACTCATCGAGAACGTCGTCATCATCGACACCACCACAAGCAGGCACGCAGGCCAAAAGCGAACGCTCGCCATGGGACGCACGTTAAGCACCGGATGCTCAAGTTTGAGCTGACGGGCCGTAAACAGGCCGAGCAGCACAATGGCGGCGAAAAGCGCCACGATACCGGCAATCAGATTGGTCGAGAACTCGCCTACGGAATACACAAATGCCGTAATGCCGGCGGCGAGCAAAACAACCGACAGAATATCAAGCGTGGCGTTCGAACGCTCTCCGACATTCTGAACAAGCTTTACGCCCGCCGCAGCGACCACAATGCCGCCCACCAGCGGCACTACGAACACCGCCCTCCAGCCAAACAACGTGCACATAAGACCGCTGATCACGGGTCCAAACGCCGGCCCCAGCGTAATGCAGGCACCGCCCAGGCTCAGATACAGACCGAGCTTCTCGCGCGGAGCGCAAGACAGCACCACGTTCATCATGAGCGGGAACAAGATGCCCGATCCCGCAGCCTGCAAAATACGACTTGGCAGCAAAACGCTAAACGACGGAGCGACCAGGCACAGGACTTCGCCGGCGACCATGCATCCGCATGCGAAAAACAGCAGCTTGCGCGTCGAGAAACGGCCGGACAGGAAGGCCATGATGGCCGTAAAAATCGACGTCACGATCATGTAGCCCGAGACGAGCCACTGTGCCGTGGTGGCACTCACCGAAAAGGCTGCCATAATGTCGTGCAACGCCACGTTAATGATGTTCTCGTTAAACGCGGCAACAAAGGCTGCAATATACATTACGACGAGAATCGCCGCAGAGGCCGATGGCGTTACTTGAACTTGTTGCTGAGATTTGCTCCCCATGCATTTCCTTCCTCTTGGAACGACAGTCGCATCGCCCCAGAGGAACGGTCCAGGGCGAAAAATGAGCCCTAGACTTACGCCAGACGCCGTACACGACGAATCTGGCAACATGGTCCAACATCGAAAGATTGTAACGCGGACGCACAGCTTTCCTTCCGCGCTATTATTAAAAGTCCACGAAAGCATAAGACATGAGGAGCCCGCCATGATTAAGCCCATCATGAAATCCGAGTTCTTTTTGCGTCTGCCTTCCGAAGACGCGGGACCCGACGATGCCGCAACCGGGCAGGATCTCCTGGATACACTCCACGAGCATGAGCGCGAGTGCGTGGGCCTCGCCGCCAACATGATCGGCGTGCGCAAACGCATCATCTGCGTAAAGGACGGCAACAGGACACTCCTGATGTACAACCCTCAAATTCTTGAGCAGGTCAATGCCTATCAGACGAGCGAAGGATGCCTCTCGCTGATCGGCGAGCGTCCCTGTACCCGCTATCGCCGCATAAAGGTTGAGTATTTGGACGAGAACTTCATTCACCGCATCAAAAACTTCTCGGGCTACACCGCCGAGATCATCCAGCACGAAATCGACCACTGCAATGGCGTCGTGGTTTAGGCCACCTGCCAAAATGAGGGTACCGGAGGCCTCCCTATGGATATCAGCCGCTTTGGCGAATTCGCCATCTTAGCGCAGTCACGCACGTTTCTTGATGCGGCGGAACTGCTTTTCATGTCGCAATCAACCCTCTCCAAGCACATCATGGCAATGGAGCACGAACTCGGCTGCAAGCTCATCGATCGAAGCCAGCGCCACGTAACACTCACCGCGCAAGGTGAAGCGCTCCTCCCCTATGCGCAAAAAATTGCGACGCTTCAGCACCGCTATCTTGCCGCCATTCAAATAGGCGCAGGTGAGCCGCTCGAGCGCCTCACCGTAGGTTCTATCCCCATTATGGCCCCTTATGGGATCACGGACGCCGTCATCGATTTTCAGCAGGCGAACCCCTCATATTCTGTTGAGCTCATCGAGGGCGAGGGCGACACACTCAAGCGCATGCTCCTGCACGAGGACATTGACCTGGCCTTCATCCGTGACAGCGGCGCCATCGAGCCGGAGTTCAAAAAGATTCCCTTTACGACCGACCGGCTCGTGGCCGTCCTTCCGCTCGACCATCCGCTCGCCGAACGTGACGCCGTCGAGATAGACGACCTTATCGACGAGAATTTCCTCATGCTTCCCCAAGGCTCGTTCGTAAGCGAGCTCGTCCTTTCCCTTTGTCGCGAAGCTGAATTTGGCCCACGTGTTACGTTCACCGGCAAACGAGCCGAGAACATCATCTCCCTTGTCGCGCGCGGCGCCGGCGTCTCATTCCTCATGCGCAAGCCGGCGGAATCGCTCGCCAGCGGAAAGGTAGCCCTGGTGCCGCTCGAGCCCGCGACGACCTCCGAGGTCAGGCTCTACCTCAAGCGAAACGCCGCGCACTCGCAGGCGGTCGTCTCGTTCATTGGCTTCCTCCCCTACCGTCAGCTCCTGCAGGGCGACCGTGCGTCTTCCATCCCGGCACGACCGTCATAATCCCCGCTGCTCCACAACCGCAGACTTGTGTCCGCAAACACGATGACAGCGGCACGAAACACAAATATGCCTCGGGCGGCACGTCGCCGTCCGAGGCATATTTAATCAAAGTGCGCAGAAAGACTAGTCCACCGAGATGTTGAGTGCCTTACCGCCCTCGTCCTTCTTGGTACCGATCACCATAGCGGCGACAAGAGCCAGAACGAAAGCGACCACACCGGAGATGACAAGACCGATAAAGCCCGTGTCGATGCCGGCAGGGTTAATAAAGCTCGGGAAACCGAGCGGGCCGGAGGCACCGAAGGCATAGAGCTTGGCACCCATGAGGCCGGCAATGGCGCCGCCTACACCAGCGGAAATAAAGGTTGCCCACATAAGGCGCTTACGCGGCAGCAAGATGGCGTAAAGCGCAGGCTCGTTGACACCGAAAATCGAAGAGACAAGGGCGGGAATGTTGACGGCAGCATTTTCCTCGGAGTCCTTGGTTCGGATGACCATGCCAAGCACAGCGCCGGCGATGGCACAACCGCCTGCATACACGAGCGGGTTAATGAGGTCATAGCCGTAGGTTGCGACATCGAGGAACCACAGCGGGATGATACCCCAGTGCAGGCCGAACATGACGAGCAGGCTCCAGAACGTGCCGATGACAAAGCCGGCGATGGCGGGTTGGAAGTTGATGAGCATCAGAATGATCTGGGCAACGATGTTGGAGAGGACCGTCATGACCGGACCGACCACAAGCAGGCCAAGGATGCCGCAAATGAGGAGCGTCAGGATGTTGGAGAAGAACGAGCTCACAAGCGCGGGCAGCACGTTAGAAAGGGCCTTGTGCACCTTGGAGGCAATCCAGACGATAAAGATCGCAGGCAGAATCGTCGATGAGTAATTCTGCATGATCAGCGGGATGCCAAAAATATCACCGTAGACATTGGACTCGAAGACCGTACCGGCGCCGAGCGTGTAGAGCGGATCTCCGCCCATAAGGGCAACGAGCGTCGGGTAGACGAGGATGCCACCGAGTGCCATTCCCATAACGGGCTTAAGTCCGAACTTCTTGGCCGACGTCCAGCCAATGATTAGCGGAAAGTAATAGAAGACCGAATCTCCGATTGCCGAGAGCGTCACATACGTATTGCTGTCCTTAGCGAGCCAACCGGCAACCGTACAGAGCGCAAGCATCGACTTGATGAAGCCACCGGCCATAAGCACACCAAGAACCGGCTGCAGAATCTCGGAAATGATGGCAAGCAGACGCGAGAATGGATCGCCCTTTTTGACGTCGTCGCCTTCATCGATATCGAGTGCGGGTTTGGAGTCGAACCCGCCAATCTGAACAAGGTCGTTGTAGACGGCCTCGACAGTGGCACCAATCACGACCTGATACTGTCCGCCGGCCTGGATGACGTCAACGACGCCCTTCGTCGCCTTAAGTTCATTGGTCTGGGCGAGCGATTCATCCTTGAGGTGGAAGCGGAGACGCGTAATGCAGTGGCTCACGTCTAACACATTGTCTCGACCACCGACCTTTGTGATGATTTCATCGCAAAGCTTCTGGTATTTCATGGAATTCTCCTTTTTCTGAGCGGGGTATAGCATCGATTTCATGCCTCCGTAGTCGACGTGGGAGGGCAAGGAACCCGCTTCCCCCTTTGAAATCCGCGGACGCACGTACGCCGGGATGGGAAACGGCAGAGAAGATGGAAGATGCCGATCACATGGCAGCGAGCCTCATTGGCCCATGTCACGCAATCAGGCCTACAGACGCGAATCTGCTGCGCCGAGAAGTCTCGTCGTCTGGCAGAACTTGTCACACAGACGTTCCGGTTCGCCCTGGGGAATCTGAGTACGCTCGGTCTCAAAGGAGAGGCCGTACTCGCGTGCCGGAAGGAAATACTCGAAATAGCCGTTGGTGTAACCGCAAACTATTCCCTCGACCGGGCATTCGCGCTTCATGCGAATACCCAGGTCGCTGCCGAGCTCACTCGGGAACACAAAGAGATGCAGGCCGCCCAAACTGATGACGGCACACTTAAGCGTGAGCGAAAAGTCGTCATGGGCAACGGTGTGATAGAACGTCTGAGGCTCGATGCGATCGAGAACGACCTCGCGATCGAGCTTGATCCGGGAAATCGCCTCGGCAAGACCGGTCGAAACACGCTCAACCTCGGGAATGCCGCGTCCCTGGCGAAAATTGCGGTCGCTACAGTCGCCAGCAGCACCGACGACCATGGCCGGATAGTAACCAAGACTCTGAGCGAGCTTTTTGCCGGTAAGACCGGCGAGTTCGCTCGTGAGCTCCGTGCAGTCGGGTCCGACACAGGCAGAATGCACCGCCCAGTTCACAAAGCCCGCAAATGGCTTGCCTTCGGTATCGAAGAACGATACGACAATGACCTCATTGTCGGCGAGTTCACCTGGGATGATGCGGTTGTCGTAGAAACCGGTGATGACTTTTTTGCCCATGCGGCAGGTCGCAGGTCGCGCGTTGGCGCGGCACTCTTCGAAGCATTGACAGATGGTATCGAGGAACCAGCGATAGTAGTCCTCGTTGAATTTTCCCGTCCACCAGCTGCGATGGTAGGCGACGATCGAAGTGTGGTCGTGCGTCGCGGAGAGCAGAACGCAGTCACGGTCGATTCCGTAGCGCTCGGCGAGCATCGTCTTAACCTCCTCGGCCATGCCCTCCTCAAACTCGAGAACATCGGCGTTGAAGAGAAAAACTTCGCGGTCGTCCTGTTGGAAAAGAATCGCGTTGGCGAAGACGTCGTCATGGACGCCTGTCGCAGGCTCCAGACGGTTGGGGAGGTTACGGTATCCGATTAGATAGATGTCGCCTTGCGGGGTAATCTTGCGGCGTGCATGTCCGATATTCATGCAAGTTCTCCTTTTTGGAGGCTTCGGTAGTTTGTGTGACAAGGGGCTAGCCTAGGCAGCAACGCTCTT
>CATZTY010000049.1 GCA_958424475.1 uncultured Collinsella sp. | reverse complement strand
CAAGGCTTCCCGTGAGGAGTTCAAGGCAGAGTATCTCAAGCTCATCCAGCACTTCATGGACGATGCCCAGAATTCCTTCCCGGCCGATCTGATGGCCTCCACGCCGGTCGGTTCTGCCGCTTCTCCTGCAGTGACTGTTCCCGCCGAGCCGCTGCCCGTCGCTGACCCGGTTGTCCCCGTGGCCGATCCCTTCGCCCCGATCGACAACTTTGCTGCCGACGACCTGGACTAACATTCGGCCTACAATTTAGTGCCTAGAAAGGACCCGCAGCTTGCGGGTCCTTTTTTATGACTGTGCCGGAGTGCGTAACATAAAAAACCGAGCCCTGCACATAATGGCGCAGAACTCGGCGAACGGGTGAGCGGTCAAGGGTAGGTTTTAAGGCATGTCCCAAAACCTACTTGAGGAGGAAGTCGGAGAGGGGAATGGTACGGGCCTCGCGATGCTCGGGATCGGCGATGTGGTCGGCAGGATATCCACAGACGAGCATGTGATAGGGATAGACGCCCTTGGGCAGATTGAACTGCTCCTGCGCCACCTCAGGCTTAAAATGGCCTACCCAGCACGTTCCCAGGCCCTGCTCGGTGGCCTCCATCATCATCTGATCGCAGACGATCGAAGTATCGATGGCACTCGAGTTCATCTGATCATACGGGCGCACCCAGGCATCATCGGTAACGCTGCAAATAAGGAAGATAAGCGGAGCGCCAAAGATAGACCCATCACGAGCAAACTGAGGCTGACAAGCAGCTGCCTTCTCCAGAAGCTCAGGCGTATCCAACACCATCACACGGGCTGGATGGTTATTACAAGCAGAAGGAGCAATGCGTCCAGCCTCAACAATGGCATCCACCACAGCCTGCTCCACAGCCCGAGCCTCAAATTCACGACAAGAATACCGACCCCGAGCCAGATCCAAATAAGACATACAAGCTCTCCAACAATTAAAAATCAAACAAACCCAAAGTAACCCAAACAGTACCCAAAGCAGCAATCAGCCAATCGCTCATCGAATACCAAAGTAAAACCCCGAGCAATCAAGGGCCATCACAGCAAAGGCCCCACCACGCTCAACCCCTCAGCCAAAGTTCCCAATGGTGGTACGTAAGGGAGCGGGCCCGACCACTAATACCTTTTGAACGACTCTGCTTGCAGCCGGAGTGAAAAAGGTATTAGTGGTCGGGCCCGCGACCGGTGGGATACGTACCCCCAATTAACTGTTCTTCATGACAATCGAATCCACAACATCGGCCACATTCTCGCAGCAGTCGGCGCAGTACTCCAAGAAGGCGTACACGTCACGCCAAGCGATGACCTCAAGCGGATCCTTGCCATTGACGTGCAGGTTGCGCATGGCGTTGATGTAGAGCTCGTCGGCCTCGGATTCGATGGTGTTGATCTGGATGACGAGTTCGCGCAGGGTCTTGGACTTGCGGTAGTTGGGCAGCTCGACCATCAGGTCTTTCATGGCGCGGCAGGCGTCAGTCACCTTGTGGGCGATGACGATGGCGTCGGGATGGATGCTCTGGATGTTGGTGAAGTAGACGCGCTGCACGACGCCCTCGATGCGGTCGAGCACGGTGTCGAGCGCGCAGCTCATCAGATCCAGATCCTCGCGCTCGAGCGGGGTGATAAAGGCGGTGAGCAGGGCGTCTTCGAGCTCGTGGTGCTTCTTGTCTGCCGCATGCTCAATCGCATGCATCTTATTGAGCATGTCGTGAATCTGCGCGGGATCGAAGTTCTCAAAAATCTTGGTGAGCAGCTCTGCGGCCTGGACGGCGAGGTCGGCGCAAGCGACGTAGTTGTCAAAGTAGAACGAATCGGGTTTCTTTGCCATGGGTGGGTCCTTTCGAGGCGAAGACGGGTGGGCGAAGTGTTGCGGTCCGGATGGACGTTCGGTTTGATTAGAGGAACATCATGAACAGCTTGGCCATGACAAAGCTGATGAGTCCGCAGGCAGGGAAGGTGAAGAACCAGGTGAACATCATGTCCTTGACGACGCCGAAGTTGATGGCCGAGAGGCGCTTGACGGCACCGACGCCCATGATGGCGCAGGTCTTGATGTGTGTGGAGGACACGGGGATGCCGGTAAGGGTGGCAAGCAGCAGGTTCGCGGCGCCCGCCAGGTCGGCGGAGAAGCCCTGGTACTTTTCGAGCTTGACCATGCTCTGGCCGACGGACTTGATGATGCGCTCACCGCCCACGCTGGTACCGATACCCATAGTGGCCGAGCACAGCAGCATAATCCAGATGGGGATGCCGGCATCGCCGACGCTGGTCTGGCCGTTTGCGAAGGCCACGCCTAAAAAGAGCACGCCGATGAACTTCTGTCCATCCTGCGCGCCGTGCATAAAGCTCATGGCCGCAGCGCTCGCGATCTGAGCGTATTTAAAGAAGACATTGGCACGTCGCCTGTTGGCGGCGGCGAAAAGAATCGAGACGAGCTTGCACAGGACCCAGCCCATGACAAAGCCCAGGCCTATGGAGAGCGCCAGGCCGTAGATGACCTTCATCCACTCGTGGACGTTGACGCTGCTCGCACCGCCGAGGGCGATGGCGGCACCGGTCAGGCCGGCGATAAGGCTGTGGCTTTGCGAGGTGGGGATGCCAAAACGCGACGCTGTGGCGCCGTAGACGACGATGGAGAACAGCGCCGCGCATAGGCAGGCGAGCGCCATGGTGCTGTTTCCGCCAAAGTCGACGATATGTGAGATGGTGTTGGCGACGCTCGCGTTAAAGTGCGTCATGATGAGCACGCCGAGGAAGTTGAATGCGGCGCTCATGAGAATGGCGGCGCGGGCGGGCATGCAACGCGTAGTGACGCAGGTCGCGATGGCGTTGGGCGCGTCGGTCCATCCATTGACGAAGATGGCGCCCAACGCGAGGATCACGGTGACGGCAAGGACTGGGTTCGACACAATTTGGCCGAGGAAGGTTGAGAACGTTACGTCCATATATGGGCTTTCTCGAAGTTTGCAGACACGTTACAAAAACATGATAAATCGTATCACCTCCTGCGGGTCTCTTTACCGAGTTCTGATGGGAGAAGTGAACTTTTTGGCACTAAAATTGAATATTAGCCCTGTTGACCGCGGGTGTTCTTTTTGCTAACACGCCATGCGGACACGTGCGATTGCTACGACACTCCAAAACCACAGTCTGTTCGCTTTACAGCATGCAAACATGCGTTCGATAATAGGAGGCATGGAATATCGACAGACAGACGGCAAAACTCGGCGCGTGCACAAGCAGTATGTGGACGTCGTGGCCCGCATCCTCGCGGGCGGACAGGTCGTGCCGGTCACCGTCTGCTGGGTCGACGGCCGTTGTTTTACGATCGACGAAATTATCTCGACCACCGGGTTTGGCCTGATGGTCCACGGCATCCGTACGGCGACCTATAAGGTGCGTTTTGGCGGGCACGCGACCGAGTTGTATCTGGAGGACCAGACGCGCGAGCGGGCAGACGGCTCGCAGGCACACGTGATGCGTTGGTGGGTCTGGGCCTTTGATCGTACGCTTGAGGGCGAGCGCCGTAGGTAAGGACGTACGGCATTCGGGTACAATGACAGGAATCTTGTCAGCTACTGCGCTGTCGCGGCGCTTTTGAAAGGACGAAATTATGAACGATATTCAGGGCTATCAGAACGGCCCCATCGAAACCGGCGCAAGCCGTGCCAAGGAGATGTCGCCGCGTGCGTATAATCTTGCCATGTCTGCCCTGATCTTTTTGGGCTTTTGCGCCATGGGCGTCGGTGCTTACTTTACGAGCACCATGTCGTTTGCGCGCATGATGATGAGCGGCGCCGCTTTGCCGCTGGTCTTTGGCTCATTTATTTTGACCATCGTCGGCATGGTCATGATGTCGGCCGCCGCCAGCAAGCAGTCCGTGGGCCTGTCCCTTGTGGGCTATGTAATCTTTGCGAGTACCTTTGGCCTGACCGCGTCGTTTGGCCTTGCCAACTACGACCTGCCCACCATCAACACTGCCTTTATCGCCACGGCCGCCATCACCTTTGTCTTTGGCGCGCTTGGCGTGACGTTCCCCAAGTTTTTCCAGCGCGTATATGGCATCGGTTTTGGCATTCTGCTCGCTACTATTCTGGTTGAGATCGTGCTGATGTTCATGGGCGTCTCACAGACCATCACCGACCTGATCGTGATCGTGGTGTTCGCCGGCTTTATTGGCTACGACACCTATGTTGCCACGACGGTGCCGCCTACGCTGCCCAACGCCGTGCTTATGGCCTCTAACCTGTTCGTGGATATTATCAACGTGTTCCTGCGCATTCTGAACATCCTCGGCCGTCGCGACTAGTGGCGAATTGCGGCGGTGCTTGCCGTGCGTGCAAATCGATGCGAAAGGCGGTCCTTCGGGGCCGTCTTTTTTGTACGCGGCGGGGTATCATGGATGGGAAAAGCCAATAGCGGCAGCGACAGGAAAGGTGGCCACGTATGGCAGACGTCGACAACAGGAACCGTAACCGCAGGTCCAACCGAGCGGGTCAGCCCAATCCCAAGCGCGAGGCCCGTGCCAAGGCCGCCGAGCGTCACGTGGCAACTGTGTCCGAAGCGTGCGCCAAGGATATCGAGCGTTCGCTTGCCGGTGTTCGCGAGTTTGACGGTATGCCTGCCGGCTTTGTCTCGGCGATGAAGGCCAAGGTTCAGAGTGCTGTGGCCACCGAAGAACAGGTTGCCGAGGACGTCGAGGGCGCGGAGGCTGCCGAGGTCGAGGCAGCGCTCGAGCCCGTCGAGGAGCCTGCCGAGGAAATCGCCGAAGCTGAGTCCGCGCCTGCTGAGGAGCCCGCTCCGGTTCTGCCTGAGGTCACCGTGCTCGATGCCTCCACCACGCAGGCCATCCTGGACAACGGTCGTGGCTATGCGCAGTTCTGCGACATGGCCGTGCTCGCCTTTGCCTCGTTCACCAACCCGGGCGGTGGCTACATCCAGGGCTATCTGGGCCAGGAGGCCACGCTGTGCGCCGATTCGTATCTGTACAACGTTCTCGATAAGCAGCGCAAATGGTACGGCGAGAACCGTCGCCGCAACATCAACTGCGAGCTTTACCGCAACCGTGCGCTGGTGGTGCCTGCGGTGCGCTTCGACCGCAACCACGTGCATGCATACGCCGACGTGATCGTGGCCGCCGCGCCCAACGTTAAGCGCGCCCGCCAGGAGTATCGCGTGAGCGACGATGCTCTGCTGGACGCCCTGCGCGACCGCATTCGCTTTGTGCTTGCCATCTGCGACGAGCTAGGTCGCGAGAAGCTCGTGCTGGGCGCTTGGGGCTGCGACAACAACGGCTTTGACGCAGAGGCCGTGGCCGAGCTCTTCCGCAAGGAGCTCGCGTCGGGCGACTTTAAGGTCAAGCAAGTCTTCTTTGCCGTGCCTTCTACGCGCTGGGATGAGGATTTTGCCAAGTTCGAGCACGTGCTGGCAAACTTCCCCGAGCGCAACGAGGAGTCCTATGCCCAGGTTGCCGCTCGCGCTGCGGCAGCTCGCGCCGCCGAGCAGGCCCAGGCTGCTACCGAGGATGATGAGGACGAGGACGATTGGCGCAAGTACCTGTAATCGGTACGTGCTGACAGATAGGTCGAGCCGGCGGGAGAGGCTGCTTCCGTCGGCTTTTTACTGAGCGAGGGGCTTACGATGAAAAACGCTCTATGCTTTGGCGACAGCAACACCTATGGTTACGATCCGGCGGGCATGCGCGACGGCACCGCGGTGCGCTATGCGCAGGATGTGCGCTGGTGCGGCGTGGCCCAACGTGACTTAGGCGAGGGCTGGCATGTAATTGAAGAAGGCCTCAACGGCCGCACGACGGTACGCGACGACATGTGCCATCTGGACACCAATCTTAACGGCATCCGCGCACTTCCGATGCTGCTCGAGGCCCATAAGCCGCTGGACGCCATTGTGATCATGCTGGGCACCAACGACTGTAAGACGGTCTTTAACGTGACAGCTTCCGATATCGCCCGTGGCGCCATGGCGCTGATTCGCGCCGTCCGCGCGTTTCCGTGGACCGACGCTGCGCCTTGTCCGCGCATTCTGCTGATGGCGCCTATCAAGATTAAGCCGCAGATCGCCGACGTATATATGACCGATTTTGACGAGCGTTCCGTCGAGGCCTCGGAGCATTTTGGTGAGTACTACGCACATGTGGCTGAGCAGTTTGGCTGCGACTTTTTGAATGCCGCCGACTTTGCCGAGCCGGGCGATATCGACTATCTGCATATGATGCCCGAAAGCCATGAGAGCCTGGGTCACGCCGTGGCAGCCAAGCTCCAAGAGATGCTCGGAGAGTAGCGCGACCCCAAACCACCGCAAAGGGGGCGGGCGCCTTTGCGGTGGCTTGGGCTGCGAATCTTAATACTGCCACATGTGGTTGACGGGGCCGGAGCCTTTGCCCATGTCAAAGCCGGCGGCCAGAGCGCCCGTTAGGTATGCCTTGCCGGCGTTGACAGCGTCGGCAAGATCCATGCCCTGGGCCAGCGCGCAGGCGATGGCGGACGAGAGTGTGCAGCCGGTGCCGTGTGTGTTGTCGGTCTCGATGCGCTTGTGGCGGAACCACGTGGTGAGTGGATCTCCAAGATGGTTGCCCTCGTCATCGAGTGGCGCGGGTTCGGCCAGTACATCGTTGGCCTCGTTGACAAAATGCCCGCCCTTAACGAGAGACGCGCAACCAAAGCGGCGGGTGAGGAGCATGGCAGCATTTTGCTGCGTGCGCTCGGAGTCGACCTCGTAGTCGAGCAGGGCCATGGCCTCGGGAATATTGGGCGTGATAACCGTCGCTAGCGGGAACAGGCGGCGGGTGAGCGCCTCGGCGGCATCTTCGGCAATCAGCCGTGCGCCCGAGGTGGCTACCATGACGGGGTCGACGACCACGTTTGTTGCGTTCCAGGCGCTCAAGCGGTCGGCGATGACTTCGATAATCTCGACAGAAGAAACCATGCCGATCTTGACGGCGTTCGGGCGGATATCGTCAAAAACGGCGTCAATTTGCGCGGCTACGATATCTGGCGAGATATCCTGTACGGCGGTGACGCCCAAGGTGTTCTGTGCGGTGATGGCGGTGATGGCCGTCTCGGCATACAGGCGGTGCGCCGTGATGGTCTTGATGTCGGCCTGAATGCCGGCGCCACCGCTG
>CATZTY010000048.1 GCA_958424475.1 uncultured Collinsella sp. | reverse complement strand
ACGCCGCTCTCCGCTCGGCCCCATCCTCATTGCCTTCATGGCCGGCGTTATCGCATGCTCGGTAATTGGAAACGTCTGGAGCCATGTTGAACAACAGCGAAAAGACGCCGCCAAGGTCGAGATGTCTATCGAGCAATCGCTCGGCCGCACGCGCTCGGTACATGTGTCGGTCGAGGTCAAGGACGGCGCGACGTGGGATACCGCGCGCGGCGACAGCCAAATGCTCGTCCATATCGTGGGTCGCACGCTCAAAGGGCAAGCAATCGACGAGTGTCAATACGTCAATTCCGAAGGTGACGGCATCGAGCTCAAGCCCGGCGACTACGAGCTCACGGTCGATGAGCCGCCCGTCGCCACCGACGGCACGCGTTACCGCGCCTCAAAGCGCATGGTTCCGGTGAGTTTTAATTCACAGGCTCCCGACACGGTCGATAGCACGCCGCAGGGCGGGTTTGACCTTTACGCTATTGCTCAATAACTGCGTCCGCCGCTCAACCCCGCCGCCAAGAGTGGGACAATAACCATCGACACCGTTGTTTACCATTGGAGGAAGTAGTATGTCCACCGTCACTACCATCAAGCGCGGCGGCCTCACCGCAGCCATCGATTCCATGGGCGCTCAGCTCACGAGCCTTGTCCTCAACGGCAACGAGTATCTGTGGCAGGGCGACCCGGCCTTTTGGGGCAAGCACGCGCCTATCCTGTTCCCCATCGTGGGATCGCTGCGCAACAACACGGCGACGTCTGCCGCCGGCACCTGCGAGATGGCGCGCCACGGCATCGCGCGCATTGTCGAGCACAAGATCGTCGGGGTGTCGGAGGACGGTTCGTCCGTTACCTACGAGCTCACTGACACGCCCGAGTCTCTCAAGGCGTTCCCGTTCCACTTTAAGCTCAACATGACCTATGCCCTGACCGGCGACGCCACCCTCACGCAGACCTTTGCCGTCACCAACACCGGCGACGTGGACCTGCCGTTCTCGGTGGGCGGCCACCCCGCATTCAACGTGCCCGCCCCCGGTGCCGAGGACGAGGCGTTCGAGGACTACGAGCTGGCGTTTACCGAGGCTTGGACTAACGAGGCCCCCGTCATCACGCCCGATGGCCTCATGACGTTCGAGGGCAGCTACAAGGCCCCCGACAACTCGGACGTGCTGCCCATCACGCACCGCAGCTTCGATAACGATGCCATCATGTTCACCGATACCCCGGCCTCCACGCTCACGCTGCGCGGTCGCAAGTCGGGCCACGGCGTCAAGATCGACTTTGAGGGCTTTAAGTACATCGGCGTGTGGTCTGCCGCCAACGACGCTCCGTTTGTGGCGCTCGAGCCCTGGACCGGTCATACCACCATGGACACCGAGGACGATGTCTTTGAGCACAAGGTCAACACCATCACCTTGGCTCCCGGCGCTACCGATAAACGTAGCTTTAGCGTCACCCTGCTCTAGAGGTTCCGCCGTTCTGACGAACGGCGGGCCGGTCGACGCTGCGCGCCACCCAAAGCGACAATTTGTCATTCAAAAGGCAAGGCATAGACCTTCTGGTCATGCCTTGCCTTTTTCATGCCACTTGTTCGCTCTGGACGTCGCTCGCCGGCATTGCCAAAACATCGGCGTCCCCAATGACTACCGTGTGTCTATTAATTTTTCGAGCTTGTGCTGCGCTGCTGGTCGCTGGCGTATATCCTGTTAAGTCGTCAGCATACGATTCAACAGGGAAGGCAGATTATGCATTCTCCCCATCAACGCGACGCGCATCCAGAGCCGGTATGCAGCCGTCGTATCTTCTTAGGCAGTGCGCTTGCTGCGAGCGCTACTGTCGTCGCCGGCGCACTTGCCGGTTGCCAGCGCCCCTCCACGCTGGAAGTAGTTCAGCCCACGACGGGTGGCGGTCGCGACGACCTGTCCGATTCCGTTATCGGCAAGGATAAGATCCGCATTGGCATGGAGGCGGCCTACGCCCCGTACAACTGGCAGGTCTCCGAAGCCAGCGAGTACACCATCCCCATCGACAACGTGCAGGGCGCCTATGCCGATGGCTATGACGTGCAGATCGCCAAGATCGTCTGCAAGGCCCTCGGCGGCGAGCCCGTTGCCGTCAAGCAGAGCTTCTCGGGTCTTATCGATTCGCTCAACAACGGCCAAATCGACCTCATCATCGCCGGTATGAGCGCCACGCCCGAGCGCGAGGAGTCCGTCGGCTTTTCCGATCCGTACTTCATTGGCTACTTTGGCCTGTTCGTAAAAGAGGGCTCGCCCTACCAAAACGCGACCAAGCTCAGCGACTTTAGCGGCGCTACGGTGCTCGGCCAAAAGGACACCATGCTCGATACCGTCATCGACGAAATCCCGGGCGTTGTGCACAAGAACCCGGTCGACTCCGTCCCCACGGTGTTTTCGAACCTGCTGCAGGGCACGTGCGACGCCGTGACCTACAACACCGAGAATGAGAAGGGCTATATGGCCCAAAACCCGGGTATCGTGCCGATTCAATTTGCCGAGGGCGAGGGCTTTAAGCAGGAGGTTACGGCAAACGTCGGCTGCCGCAAGGGTTCGGACAAACTCCTTAAGCTCATCGACAAGACACTCAAGGGCATTAGCCAAGAGGAGCGCAACCAAATGTGGGACGCGTGCCTCGACCGTCAGCCGGCATAGGGAGGCAGCATGAAAACCATTAATCGGCTGGCCTCCTTTATCAAGGCCGACCACCGTTATGTATACCTGGGCACGAGCGTCATCGCGGCGCTCGGCCTGGCGTTTAGCCAACGCAATCCTACGCCGCTGAGCTTCTTGGCGCCTACGGGCGTGTTCCAAGATTGCCTTTGGGCGATCCTGTGGGCCTGGCTCGTCGTGTCGACGGCGGCGCTGGTCACCAAGCTCATGCACTGGAGTGACTATCGCGAAAAGTCGCCGTTCGCATCCGAGCGTTTCCGTCGTGGCGCACGCCTGGGCAGCTACGTCGTGGTCGCCATCGCGGCGATCTTTTTCGTGGACCGCTGCGTCATGTCGTTTATCGACCTGGTGCAGGTGAGCATTGTCTCGGATTCCAACCCCAGCGACTTTTTGTCGAGCCTGGTCTACATGACCTACAAGAGCGGGGACTTCTTCATTCGCGGTATCGAGATCACCATCGCGCTTGCGACCTTCGGCACCGTCATCGCATTCTTCCTGGCGCTGCTCTTCGTGTTTTTGCGCATTCAGACCTTCGATCGCGTGGACAACGACCTGGTGCGCTTCTTTAAGAGTATCGGCCGCGGCTTTGCGACCGTCTACTCCACCATCGTGCGCGGCACGCCCATGATGGTCCAGGGTCTGCTCATCTATTACGCGGGCTTCACCGTTTTGCGCGGCATGGGCTTCGAGACCGCCCAGGCCAACCAGATCTGGAGTACCTTCACCGCTGGCCTCGTCACCATCTCGCTCAACTCCACCGCCTACATGATGGAGGTCCTGCGCGGCGGCATCGAGTCCATCGATCCCGGCCAGGCCGAGGCGGCGCGCTCGCTGGGCCTGTCGCAGTGGCAGGCTATGCGCAAAGTCGTGTTCCCCCAGGGCATTAAAAACGCGATCCCGGCGCTCACCAACGAGCTCATCATCAACATCAAGGATTCGTCGGTGCTTTCGGTCATCGGCGTGTTTGACCTCATGTACGCCACCACCACCGTCGCCGGCGTGTACTACCGCCAGATGGAGGTCTACTGCGTGGCGCTCGTGGTCTACCTGATCCTGACGCTCGTGGCGAGCCGCCTGCTCGAGGCCTTTGGCAAAAAGCTTGGCGCCGAGGCTCCGGTCACGCTGCCCAGCTCCAACTAGGCTCAAGACGAGGAGAATCATCATGGCAGATACCGCCACTACCGGCACCGCGGCCGCCGCACAGACCAATGAGCCGCTCATCCGCGTCGAGGGCCTGCGCAAGAGCTTCGGCTCGCTCGAGGTGCTCAAGGGCATCGACCTGTCCGTTAACCCCGGCGAGGTCGTCACTATTATCGGCGCCTCAGGCTCGGGCAAATCGACCTTTCTGCGCTGCCTCAACCTGCTCGAGACTCCGGACGCGGGTCATATCTGGTTCCACGGCCAGGACCTTACGGCCGAGCGCTGCAACATTAACAAGCTGCGCGAGGACATCGGCATGGTGTTCCAGGGCTTTAACCTGTTCAACAACATGGACGTGCTCGACAACTGCACGCTCGCGCCCGTCACGCTCAAAAAGATGAGCAAGGCCGAGGCTGAAAAAATTGCGATGGAGCATCTGACGAGCGTGGGGCTCGAAAAGTTCGCGCACGCCGCCGTGGGTCGCCTGTCCGGTGGGCAAAAGCAGCGCGTGGCCATCGCGCGCGCCCTGTGCATGAATCCGCAGATCATGCTGTTCGACGAGCCGACTTCGGCACTCGACCCCGAGATCGTGGGCGAGGTGCTCGAGGTCATGCGCAAGCTCGCTGCCGACGGCATGACCATGGTCGTCGTCACGCACGAGATGGCCTTTGCCCGAACCGTGTCCGACCGCGTGGTCTTTATGGATAAGGGCGTGGTGCTCGAGGACGCCGCGCCGGCCGAGCTCTTTGGCAACCCCAAACACCAGCGCACCCGCGAGTTCCTCTCGCGTTATCTCGAGGACAAGTAACCGACCGCAAACGCTTATGTGGCAGGGCCGCTCCGGTGGGGCGGCCCTCGTCATCACAATCGAAAGGATGTCATGGCCAAGGTTTGGCGCTTCTTTGCGCATGAGGATGATTTTGCCGATTTGGACAAGGCCGGCGCATGCGAGCGCCTGGGCCGTGTGCTGTCGTTTCCGACCATCTCGAGCATGAATGCCGAGGCGGTGAACTGGCAGCCGTTCGACGACCTGCGCGCCTATATGCAGCAGGCGTGGCCGCGCGTATTTACAGCGGGTAAGGCCGAACTCATCGATCATTCGTTGCTGGTGACACTTTCCGGCTCCGACCCTGCACTCAAGCCCGTTGTGCTCATGGGTCACATGGACGTGGTTCCCGTGGTGCCGGGCACCGAGGACGATTGGACGTACGCCCCCTTTAGCGGGCATGTAGACGACACCTACATTTGGGGTCGCGGCGCCATCGATATGAAAGACCAGGTCGCAGGCGTTCTCGAGGCGGTTGAGTATGCGCTGACGCACGGCTGGGAGCACGAGCGCACGCTGCTCCTGGCCTTTGGCCAGGACGAGGAGACTACGCAGTACGGCGCAGGCGCCATCGGCCGCGTGCTCGAGGAGCGCGGCATTGAGCTTGAGTACCTGATCGACGAGGGTGACTACCGCATCGTTCCAGCTGCCGAGTATGGCGCGGGCGAGGGCTGGCTTATGCATGCCGACCTTGCCGAGAAGGGCTACGCCGATATCGTGCTCAAGACGAAGAGTGAGGGCGGGCATTCGTCCAACCCCTACGGCGGCACATCGCTCGAGGTACTGAGCCGCGCTATCGCCGCAATCTGCGATATCGAGTGGCCGACGCGCGTTACGGACCTGCTTGCCGTACAGCTCGTCGAGCTGGGGCTCTATACGGCGGATGAGATTGCCACCAACAAGGATGCCATCGTGCGCGCGTGCCTCGCCAGCAAGAAACTCTATCCGCTCGTGACCACCACCTGTGCACCGACCCAAATCGAGGGCGGTAGCACCGGTGCTAACGTGATGCCGCAGGATATGTGGGCCAATATCAACTTCCGCATGCTCGAAGGCACGAGCGTGGCCGACGTTGTGGCGCGCTGCCGTGAGGCGGTTGCCGGGGCGGACCTTGCCGGTCGTGTCGAAGTGGAGCTGGGTCCCGGCAGCTCCGAACCCTCGCCGTCCCCGCGCATCGGTGGTCCCGGTCTCGAGGCGGTTCGCTCCATCGCCGCCCGCTATTTCCGTGATCCAAAGGGGACGGAGGAAAACGGATCATTCGAGCCAGTGGCAATTGTGCCCTCGACCGTGATCGGTGCGACAGACGCTGCCAACTACCAGCACATTTGCCCTGAGTGCATTCGCTTCTCGGCCTTTGTGGTAGACGATGACGAGTGCGAGCGCGGTGTCCACGGCACCAATGAGCGCATCACCCGCCGCGCCTACCTCCAGGGCATTCGCTTCCTCGTCGCTCTACTCCACACGCTCTAGAATCTGACAAAGGGACTGTCCCTTTGTCAGATTCCGTGCGGGTTATATGCAGGTCTGCCTGCGCACGCTATCATATGTGGGTTAGACGCAACTATGTACCCCATACGCGAAGGGATGCGCATGTATCTGAAGATCGACATGTTCTAGCTGGGCTTACCCCCGCAGCGGCGCCCCGCGCCCCATCAATTCTGCCGATTTTCACCTTCACGCATATAAAGGAGTCCGTCATGCGCGACAAGCTCGAAAAGATCATCAAGGCCTACGAGGAGCTCGAGAAGAAGCTCTCCGACCCGGCCGTCGCCTCCGATATCAAGGAGTTCACGCGTCTCAACAAGGAGTACGCGCACCAGTCTGACCTCATTGCCGCCTCGCGCGAGTACATCGGCGCGCTCGATGACATCGAGGCGGCCAAGGAAATGCTGCACGATACCACCGATGCCGATGAGAAGGAGATGCTCCAGATGGACATCTCCGAAAACGAGGCCAAGCTTCCCCAGCTCGAGGAAGACATTAAGTACATGCTCATCCCGAGCGACCCCAACGACGACAAGAACACCATCGTCGAGATTCGCTCCGCCGCCGGTGGCGATGAGGCGGCCATCTTTGCCGGCGATCTGTACAAGATGTACCAGCGCTTCTGCGAGTCGCGCGGCTGGAAGACCACCGTGCTCGACTCCAGCCCCAGCGAGGCCGGCGGCTTTAAGTCCATCGAGTTCAAGGTCGAGGGCGACCGCGTCTACTCCGTCATGAAGTTCGAGTCCGGCGTGCACCGCGTCCAGCGCGTCCCCAAGACCGAGTCCCAGGGCCGCATCCAGACCTCCACGGCAACCGTCGCCGTGCTTCCCGAGGCCGAGGAGATCGACGTCCAGATCAACCAGTCCGACCTGCGCATCGACACTTACTGCGCCTCGGGTCCTGGCGGTCAGTGCGTTAACACCACCTACTCCGCCGTGCGCATCACCCATCTGCCCACCAACACCGTGGTGCAGTCGCAGGAGCAGCGCTCCCAGATTCAGAACCGCGAGGTCTGCATGCAGATGCTGCGCGCCCGCCTGTACGAGATGGAGCTCGAGAAGCAGCAGGCAGAGCTCGGTGCCGAGCGTCAAAGCCAGATC
>CATZTY010000047.1 GCA_958424475.1 uncultured Collinsella sp. | reverse complement strand
CGCATGCCGGCACTTTCGAGCACGGTAGTCGATACCACGGCCGCCGGCGATACGTTTATCGGCGCGTTGGCGGCGGCTCGCCTAGAGGGCCTGCCGCTCTTTGAGTGCATGGCCGCGGGTGCTCGCGCCTCGGCAGTGACGGTGTCGCGCCTGGGCGCTCAGCAATCGATTCCCACGCGCGCCGAAGTTGAACATTGGTTTGGTTAAACGATAAAGACGGAGAAGCGGAGTAGAACAATGGCAATCAAGAAGCTGATCCTTGATCTGGATATGGGTGTGGACGATGCGATGGCGCTGGCCTATGCCATCGCGAGCCCCGAGGTGGAGCTCGTGGGCATCACCACGTGCTTTGGCAACGTGCGCGTCGAGCAATCGGCGCACAACTGCCTGGCGGTGCTCGATCTGCTGGGTCGCCCCGAGGTTCCGGTGTACCTGGGTGCCGACCGTCCTCTGCAGGCGACTGAGCCCTATACGCCGCCGGCGTCCACCGCGCTCATTCACGGCAAGAACGGCATCGGCGGCGCGAGCGTGCCCGCGTCGCCCTACGAGCCGGTGGGGGCGACCTCGGCCGACGGCAACGCTGCGGTCGATTATCTGATCGATGCCGCGCGCACCTATGGTCCCGATCTGGTCTACGTAGCGGCTGGCCCGCTCTCCAACCTGGCGCTCGCCCTGGAGCGCGATGCGGCGGCGATGATGTCCATCGGCCGCGTGGTCGTGATGGGCGGCGCCCTTACCGTGCCCGGCAACGTGAGCGCGGGCGCCGAGGCCAATATGGCGAGCGACCCCGAGGCAGCCGACGCGGTGCTGCGCTCGGGCCGTAAGCTCACCATGGTGGGTCTGGACGTGACGCATCGCGTGGTGCTCACACGCCGCGACATTGCCGGCTGGACGGGCTCGGGCACCATGGCCGGTTGCGCGTTTGCGAGCATGGTGGAGCACTACATTGGCTCGTACGAGATGAACGCCCCCTACCTGGGTGGCTGCGCGCTGCACGATCCGCTTGCCGTCGCCGTGGCGATCGACCCCACGCTCGTGGGCGCGCTCGGCTGTAATCTGCGTGTTGATCTGCTGGGCGAGTATCGCGGCCGCACCATTTGCGACGAGCGCCGCCTATCCGATCCGGACAAGAGCGCGCTTGTGGCGCTGACCGTGGATGCCCCACGCTTCCTGTCCGAGTTTAAGACGCGTATGGCCCGTGTCCTTGGCTAAGTTGTCTTTTGGACGGGGCTTTTTTGACTGGTATGATTGGTGTGACCATTCGAACCAGCTAAAAGAGCCCCGTCCCAATTTGACTATCGAGAGGATCTGCCATGGAGCGCATCGCCAGCTTTTCCGTTGATCATCTGCTGCTTGAGCCCGGCGTGTATGTGAGCCGCATCGACCGCGATCCGGCGACCGGTGCCGCCGTCACCACGTTTGACCTGCGCCTGACTACGCCCAACAAGGAGCCGGTCATGAACACGGCCGAGTGCCACACCATCGAGCACCTGGGTGCGACGTTCCTTCGCAATCATGCCGAGTGGTCGGGCCGCATTGTCTACTTTGGCCCCATGGGCTGCCGCACGGGCTTTTACCTGGTCGTGTTTGGCGAGGTGACGAGCGAGGAGATCCTGCCGCTCGTGCGTGAGCTGTTCGAGTTTGTCGCCGGCTTTGAGGGCGATGTCCCCGGTGCCGCTCCCGAGGAGTGCGGCAACTACCTGGACCAGAACCTTCCCATGGCAAACTGGCTCGCGCGCCGTTACCTCGACCGCGACCTGGCCGATATCGACGAGAAGCACCTGCGCTATCAGCAGGCATAAGGGCTTTATCATCCAAAACGCGCGCATTGGGCGCCTTCGCTTATGCGGGGGCGCCTTTTTGTTGAGTGGTCGGGATGAACGTTCAAAATCGCTCATGTTTGTTCTAGAATGTTCGTACCGTCACATAAACGAACAGGAGTGAACATGCATATCTACTCTGTCAACGATCCCGAGTTCAAGTCCTATGGCAACGTTTGGGATAACGTTCCGTCCGAGCTCACGTCGCCCGTGCTCGAGGCGCTCTCTGCCACGCCCATTCCCGAGGGCAGCAAGTACGTAGCAAGTGCGCCGGAGCTCGAGGGCGTCAAGGATGCCGATAAGTTGGGCTTTCTCATGTTTGGTGGTCGTCCCTTCCAGCTCGGCTGGTGCAACGGTCACAATACGCGCCTCAACTGCCTGGAGTACCACCGCGCCAGCGAGTTCAACCTGGGTGCTCGCGATTTTATTCTGCTTGTGGCGCATCGCTGGGAGATCGAGGACGGTAAGCTCGACACCGCGTGCGTCAAGGCGTTCCGCGTGCCGGCGGGCAAGGTTGTCGAGGTTTTCAACACCACGCTCCACTACACGCCGTGCATGGTCGACGACGGCGGCTTTCAGGTGATGGTGGCGCTGCCGGCGGGCACCAACGGCCCGCGCCCCGAGGCCGCAACCGACATGCCTGCCGCCGGTGACAGCTACTGCTATTGGAAGGCTGACAAGTGGGTCCTCTGCCATGCTGACAGCCCCAAGGCTGCCGAAGGCGGCTACGTAGGCCTCATCGGCAAGAACCTCGACATCACCGTGGACTAGCGCATCGCCCCAAACCACCACAAAGGTGCCTGTCCCCTTTGCGGTGGTTTGGGGCGGGCGGATATCGGGAAGTGCCAGACGGGGGAGGCTGCCGGGCGCCTTGCCGTCTGCGGATTTTGGGACATGCGGCCCGCTTTTTCGACCCATCTGTCGGTACACTAAAAGCACTATGGGTACCCGCGAGCGACATATCGGCCACGCGGCCGCCCGATCCGCTCCCGTGGCGGATCCCAGGGGCGGCAGGCTCTTCGCCATGCCGCGATTCCTTGTTGGCATAACACATCAGGTGTACCGCCACCGCGTCTTTGCTATCGCCGGTGTCATCACCGCGCTGTTCCTCATGCTTTTGGTGGTCTTGCCGTCGCTGTTCGCCTTCGACCCCAAACTTTCCAACGCCGTGCCCGCCCATAGCGAGGTGTCCGAAGAGGTCGTGGATGCGCTCGTCCATTCGAGCTCTCTCCCGCTGCTTGTCGCCGCAATAGTATTTTCAATTTGGGGCGTATCGGTCTATCTGCGCTGTTTGGACTATGTGTTGCGCCGCCGCCTTGTTGCCATCGCCACCATCTGCACCCTGTGGATGATCGAAGTCATTCTCAAGTACAAGTCGTTCACGCCGTTCTATGCCACCGTGCTGTGGTACCTGTACTACGTGCCCATGACGCTCATTCCGCTGCTCTACCAGTTGTGTGGCCTGCGCCTTGCGGGCCTGGAGCAACACCGCCTGGGTCGCCGCTACTGCGTTGCGCTGTGGATTGTGGCCATCCTGCTTATCGGATTTGTGCTCACCAACGATTTTCACCAGCAGGTCTTCCGCTTTGACCGTACAAGCGACACCTGGAGCAACGATTACACGTACGGCTGGGGTTATTTCGCTGTCTTAGTGTGGACGGCCTTTAACTTCGTGGCCTTTTTTATCCTGGTTGGTCGGTCCTCGTTCTTTCGCATCCAGCGTTTCTCGGGTACGGCGGCGCTCGTACTGCTGGGTGGCGCATTCTTTGCCATCTCGTATGCGTTGCGCGTGCCCTGGGCATGGAAGCTCAACTTTTCGCTCGTCTATTGCGTTCTGTGCGTGGTGGCGATGGAAATCTGTCTCGATTGCGGTGTCATTCCGTCGTATCACGACATTGCCGGCATCTTTGACACCTTGCCGCTTGACCTCAAAGTTCTAACGCGCGACCTGCAGGAAGTCTATGCCACGCCAGTGTCAAAGCCAATGCCGGTGGGCGTGCGCGAGGAGTTGCGGGTCCAGGAGCACGGCCGCGCCCATGCCTTTGCCGTGGCGTCCGATCCCGATGTAATGTACCGTGCCTTCCCACTGCTGGGCGGATCGGCCCTGCTTGCCCAAGACGTGTCGGAGCTCAACGAGCTTAACCGTGAACTGGCACATCGTCGCATGGAGTTGCAGCGTCAAAACGAGCTGCTCGCCGCCGACTACGACCTTAAGACGCATTTGGCAGATCAAGAGGCCGAGACCCTGCTGGTCCAAGACGTGGATCAAGCGCTTGCCCGCGCGCTCGAAGGGATGTACGACCTGCTGAGCTCGCTGCCGCCGTTGACCGACGAAGCGTCTTCGCACGAGCGCTACCGCATGCTGCAGCGCGCCAAGATGCTCGTCGCCTATTGCAAGCGCAAGGGGTCGCTCACGTTGGCACAGCACGGGGAGAGCGGTTTTGATCGCGACCGCATTCAGCTCATTGCCAACGAGCTCGCAAGCGACCTGCGCACCATCGATATCGATTGCGCCTCGATTATCGCCATACGGCGCCCGATGCACGCCAGTACGGTAAGCGCCCTGTACGACTGCGTGTATGACTTTGCGTTTTTTGCCTACACCACCGACCATCCGGCGCTTATGTATCACTTGGGCGATCATGACCGATGCAGTGTCGAGCTGCGCGCCACGCTTTTTTCCAACGATGATGCAGATCTTTCGCAGACGCCCGCTGCGCAAGAGCTCGAAAGCGCTCTGCAAAGGCGCAACGTGGCATACCGCCTTGAGGGCGAACCCGGCCAGTTGCGTATGATCGTGTTGATGCCGAGGGCGGGTGAGTGACGATGACGATTTCGCTCATCCTTCCCCAAATCGTTGCGCTCGATGTTGTCTTTGCCCTGGCTGCGTGTCTGCAGACGATCCACGTCCCGCTCATTTCATCGCGCCGCTCGTCCTATAACCGTAAGGTGATTTGCGCCTACGAGGCGAGCCTCGTGCTCCACCTGGTGGTTTCGGCGCTTATCCTGTTCGCGTCGTCTGGCTCGTATCTGGTGGCGCCGCTTGACGTTTGCGCCAGGGCAATGGGCGGAGTGCTGTGGCTCAATGCCGCAATCTTTGCCTATGGCGTGGTGCTTATGGTGCGCTATCGTCGCCCCGTCATGCTGGTCGAGCTGCTGCTTGTTGTCGCCGTTACACCGCCGGTGGTTTTTGCCATGGGCTCGGCGTGGACCGTTGTCCTTATCGCAGAGGGAGCGTTCTTCCTGTTCCGTTCCATCGCGGCGCTCTTGATGGACGTCCGTAACCGCCAGGAGGATATCACCGCGTTCTCGACGATCGAGACCATCAACGTGATTCCCGTGGGCATCCTGTATCTGGACCCGAGGGGCCGTCCGCTGCTCATGAACCGCTGCATGCGCAGAAACCTGGTGGAACTTCATATGCCCACCGACCTAGGCGATATGAGCGGCACATGGAACGACCTGCGCAAACTCAGCATGCAAATGCCCGAAAGCAGCCAGAACCGTGTGCGGATTAATCTGGACCGCTTTGGTGAGGCGCGGGCGGTGGTCGAGGTTTCTCCCGCCGAGATTCGCTTGTTTGTGCACGATGACGTTATGGTTTCGGGCCGCCTCTTTGAGCGCATTATCGGCCTGGATGTAACAGAGTATGCGCATGCTCATGATCGCCTGGCGCAAGCCAACCACCTGCTTGAGCTTGCGGGCCAAGAGCTCCAAGCCCAGATCGAAGAAGTCAAAAAAGTTGCTGACAATGCGGCCTATCTGCGTATGCGCGCTCGCGTGCACGACGTGATCGGGCAGCGCCTGTCCATCCTCCATCGTTATCTGGAGGAGGGGCGCCTGGATGACGAGTCACTCGAGCAGATCGACCCGCTGCTGCGCTCAATCGCTGCCGATCTGCGCAGTGGGGGCGACACCGAACCGACAGAGCAACTGGGCGATATCGTCCATGCCTTTGGCCTGGTGAGCGTGCAGATCGATGTGGAGGGCGAGCTGCCTGAGGACGCGCGTGTCGCCGCAGCCTTTCTGCAGATTATCCGCGAAGCCTCGACCAATGCCACCAAGCATGCACAGGCCCATCGGGTCCATGTGCGCCTGTGGCGGGAGACGTCGGAAGGCAGCGCTGTTGCGCGGATGACCGTTTCTAACGACGGCGCGCCTGCACCCGTATCGTATCGCGAGGGAACGGGTATTCCAGGTATGAGGCATGGCGCGCAAGATCTGGGCGGCTGCCTGGAAATCCATGCCGCCCCGCCCTTTACGCTTGCGGTGTCCATCCCGCTCAACGCCAGCGCCACAGCTCAAAGGAGAAACTCATGATTCGCGTCCTTATCGTCGAAGACCAAGCTATCTTGCGCGAGAGCCTGGCGCGCTCCGTTGGCGACCAGCCCGATATGACCGTTGTTTCCGCCATTGCCGATGCTTCCGAGGCCTTGGGTGTCGCGCTCAAGGAGCGCCCGGACATGATACTGATGGACGTGTGCACCGAACACGATTCAAACGGCATCGTGGCGGCGGCGCGCATCAAGGAGCAACTGCCCGAGTGTCGCATCATTATCATGACCGGCATGCCCGAGATCACCTTTGTCGATCAGGCCCGCGAGGCGGGCGTCGACAGCTTTGTGTACAAGAACGTCGGTATCGACGAGCTGTTCGCCGTGATGCGCTCCACGCTGGCGGGCTATTGCACGTTTCCCAAGCCGCCCGAGAGCATTTTTTCGGGCACGGCGACCCTCGACGATGTCGAGCTGTCGATTTTGCGCCTTGCCTGCGAGGGCAAGAGCCGCCGCGAGATCGCGGCCGAGCTGTTTATGAGCGAGGGCACCATCAAACGCCGCATCTCGGAGATTCTCAACAAGACCGGCTACGACAACATCATGCGCCTGGCCGTGCATGCGGTGACCGAAGGCAGCATCGTCCCCAACATGGAGCGCCCGTAGTCGGTGTGCCGCCCGTGCTCCAACGCCGAAGATAGGTCGCCCGCCGTTTTGCATCTAAAAACGGCGGGCGACCTGCTTGTATGGGCAGTGCTGTCGGCATAAAGCGGCGGGGCCGCAGGATCATTTCCTGCGGCCCCGCCTGGCATGTGCGCGGATATGTCCGCCAATCCGCGGCTATCGGTGTCTGCCGTTACGCGATGGTTGCGCTGTAAGAGGCGACGTCCTCGTAGGAATCGGTCAGGTAGGCGTCGATGCCGATGGTCGTGTTGACCAGGTCGTCAAGACTGTCAAGCTCGCCGCTCGAGAACGTGAATTCCTCGGTGGCGCTGGTGCCGGGCATCAGGTTAGCCGAGAACCAGGGTTCCTTCATGGTGCCGTTGACGTTGGTCTTGCCGGAAGGAGCGTAGAAGGTCAGGTCCTTGTCGCTCTTGTTGGTGATGTTGACGACAAAGCCGATGTCGCCCCAGTCGTCCTTGAACTTCTCGGTGATGGTGATGGTGCACAGATCGTCATCGGCGACGGTGACGGCGGGGGCGATTTCGACGTT
>CATZTY010000046.1 GCA_958424475.1 uncultured Collinsella sp. | reverse complement strand
CGACTTACCCGAACCGGAGGGCCCGATCATTACGAGCTTCTCGCCGCGCTTGACGGTGAGATTGATATCTTTGAGCACATGCAGGTCGCCAAAGTACTTGTTGAGATGCTTGATCTCGATCATGTCTGCCATGAATGTCCCTTCCCTGCGTTTACACGAGTTGAACTATTGTACGGAAAGAATCACGTTTCCGCAGCCCACACTACATTCCCGTAAAGAACCCGCAACCTTCCACCTAGTCATTGGGGACAGACTTAAATGAGTACCTGCTCATTGGGCACTCATTTAAGCCCGTCCCCAATGAGCGTAGCCCGGGCACTCATTTAAGCCTGTCCCCAATGAGTGCCCAGCCCAGCAAAAAGGGGCGCGACCATGACGGCCACGCCCCCCTAAACATCAACTATGTACCGCTCGGCCCCTACGCGAGTTTGGCTCCGACGATCTTTGCCGCGGCCGGCTTATCGAAGTTGCCACCGGTGGCCTTGCCGAGTGCGCCCATAACCTGGCCCATCTGCTTCTTGGACGTGGCGCCCAGCTCGGCGATAACCTGCTCGATCAGGGCCTCGAGCTCCTCGCCCGAAACCTGCGCGGGCAGCAGGCTCTCCAGAATCTTGACCTGCTCGGTCAGGTTGTCGGTACGCTCCTGGTCGGTGCCGGCCTTGATGGACATCTCCAGCGTCTCGCTCGTCTGCTTGATCAGACGCTTGATCATGCTGTTGACGTCTTCCTCGGTCACATCGCGGCGCTCATTGACCTCGATATTCTTCACCTCGGCCTTAACCTGGCGAATGATGGACAGGCGAACCTTGTCCTTGGCCTTCATGGCCGCAATCATTTCCTTCTGCAGCTCTTCGTTGGTCATCTGCAAATCCTCCTCAATAGTGTGGGCGGCACTCGCGCGAGCACCGCCCCATGATTACTCAGTCGTCGACGAATCGTCGGTCGAACTCTTGGTGACACCCTTCAGACTCACGTTATAGGGTACGTCTTTGGGCATGGGGTTGACGGTGATGTCGGCATCCTTCTTGTACTGCTCCAGCCACTCGCTGTACGCGGTGCTGGCCGCCTGCGTCTTCACCACATTAGAAACGTACTTCTTGATGTCCTTGGGTACCTGGTTGATGTCATCAACCTGATTATCGACATGGAAGTAGTCGGTGCACTTGATGATGTGGTAGCCATAGGTCGACTCGACGACTTCGCTCACGTCGCCCTTGTTGAGCCCCTCGAGCGCCGTCTGGTAGCTGTCGACGAAAGTGGTGAGCTTATCCCAGCCCACATCGCCCTTCTTCTCCTTGGAACCGGTGTCCTCGGAGTACTGCTTTACGGCGTCCTCAAAGCTCAGCTCACCGGAGTTGATCTTGTCCAGGCACTCCTGCGCCTTGGCCTTGGCGGCGGCCTTGTCCTCGTCGGAAGCGTCGGAATCAACCTTGATCAGGATGTTCGACGAGCGGCGGGCGTCGTTGTAGCTGGACAGGTTCTCGTTGATGTAATCGACAATCTCGCTGTCCTTGGGCTTGCTCGTGGGCGCGACGGCATCCTTGAGTTTCTGTTGCGCCAGACTCTCCTTGAGCGAGTCCTTGTAGGTGTCCTCGGTATAGCCGTAGGTCTTGAGGGTCTTCTTAAAGGCCTTGGCACCGCCTGCGCTCTTGCACGCGTCCTTCCAAGCCTTCTCGACCTCCTCGTCCGACACCGTCACGCCGTTCTCCTTCTGTGCCTGTTGAAGCAGAATCTGCTGCGTGTAGGAGTCGATGAGTTGTTTGCGGTACTTCTTGGGCGTGAGGTCGTTGTCAACCAGATACTGCGCCCAATCCTTATCCTTGGTGTAGCCGTAGGACGTGCGCATGCTCATGATCTGCTTGGTCACGGTGTCCTCGGTGAGGTTGGTGCCGTTGATAGTTGCAGCAACACCGCCGGTCAGCTTGTAGCCCGAGGTGTCCTCGGCCTGCGACATAAGGCCGGAGCACGCCATGGCCGAGACGGAAAGCAGCATTGCCAGCACGCCGATGACCACCAGGACGATCTTGACGGTCTTAGACACGTACGTCTTGCGCTGCTTCTTGCGAGAGCTGGAGGCAGCGCGGGCCTGCTGCTCGGGCGTCGGCGCGACCCCGGAGTTCTTTTTCTTATTTGCCATAGTTGGCCTTTCGCATAACGAATCGAACAAACGCCATTGTGTCACAACGCAGCCCCCGCGGCACGCTTGGTGCATTGGGGACAGGTTAATCTGCACCATTTTGGTGCAAAGGGGACAGCTCTGGCAGCCGGCAGTTAGGGACAGTCCCCAAGTGCCGGCTCCGCCCCACCTTAGAAGTGACGGCGGATGGCGTCGACCATGCCCTGGGGCGTGGTCTGGCCGAGCACGTCGGCTGCGGCATCGGCGTCCATAAAGATGTTCATGAGCGCCTGCAGGGCCTCGACCTGGCCGCCCGGCTCGGCGATGCCCAGATTGATGACGATCTGCGCCGGCACCGGAGCGCCCATGCCAGCCATAGCGTTAAATGTCACGGGCGCGGCGGGCTTCACCACCGCGATATAGGGCTTGGCCACAAACCCCGGATCGGCATGCGGAATGGCAATGTTTGCCGCCGGCATGGCAAGACCCGTGGGATAGGCATCCTCGCGCGCGCGAACGGCGTCGAGCCAACCGGACGCAATGCAGCCACGTGGTGCAAGCTCGCCCTCGAGCCGCGCAAACACCTCATCCGGCGTTGCACACTCCCAATCAAAAAACACTAGCTCAGGCGTAAACAGCGCTTCGTTATCCGCCATGCGCTCACCTCTCTCATCTAGTCACCTGCGACGTTCTTGAATGACCAGTCGTTAAAGACCGTTCCCGATGACTACCCAAAACAAAAGGTGGCCACGCGCGCCTTGGCGCCAATGACCACCCTGACTACTCGGCTAAATTGTACTGTGCGCCGCTAGCCGCGAGGCGCGTCAATTGCGACCTTGCCGCTCTCCAGCACGTGGACGCGGCCGTCGGCGAGCATTTGCACGACCTCGGGATACAGCACGTGCTCAATCGCGTGGATGTGCTCCTCGAGCGTGTCGACATCCCAACCTTCCTCGACAGCCAGCGCGCGCTGGGCGATGATGGGGCCGTTGTCGTAGATCTCGTTGGCAAAGTGCACGGTCACACCGGTTACCTTGACGCCGCGCGCAAAGGCATCGTCGATCGCATGCGCGCCGGTAAAGCTCGGCAGCAGTGCCGGATGCAAGTTGACCACGCGGTTGGGAAACGCCGCCAGCAGCGGCGTGTGCACCATGCGCATGTAACCGGCCATGACCACATATTCGCAGCCGCGCTCGAGCAGCTCGTGCGCGATGATCTCGTCGGCGGCGATGGGGTCGGCATAGACATCCTTGGACAGCGTGAGCGTCTGGATGCCCGCGCGCTCAGCGCGCTGCAAACCCTTAGCCGAAGGACGGCTCGACACCACAAGCTCAATCGAAGCGTTGAGCTTGCCGGCGGCGATCAGATCGATCAGCGCCTGCAGGTTGGTACCCGAACCGCTGATGAGCACACCGATCTTGAGCGGCTCGGCCGTATCGGTGCCGGTCGGACGGGTGTAGGGCACAAAGCCCAGGCTCGCGGCAGCAGCCATCTGCTCGTTAGCGCTCATCGGAGTACACGACCTTACCGGAGCCCTCGACGCACTCGCCCACGCGGAACGGCTTCTCGCCCAGCGCGACCAGGGCCTCGGTCACGGCAGCCTCGTCCTCGGGGGCGACGATCAGGCACAGGCCAACGCCCATGTTGAAGGTCTTGCATGCCTCGTTGGGCGCGAGCTCGGCCTGGCGCGACACGTAGGTGATGACGGGCGGAACGTCCCAACCCATCTCGGCGCCGTTGCGGGTGACCACGGCGTCGACGTCGTCGGCGAGCGCGCGGTTGAGGTTCTCGGTGATGCCGCCGCCGGTGATGTGGGCGATGGCGTGCACCGGAGCGCCACCGCGCAGCAGCTCCAGAATCGGCTTGACATAGATGCGCGTGGGGGCCAACAGGGCGTCTGCCAGCGATGCGCCGCCGAGTTCCTCGAGCGGACGGCTCAGCTCCTCGGCCTTAGCGGCGGCCTCGGGCGTGCCCGGCTTAATACCGTCGACGCCAATGACCTTACGCACGAGCGAGTAGCCGTTGGAGTGCACGCCGGTGGAAGGCAGGCCCAGGATCACGTCGCCGGGACGGACATTCGCGGGGTCGAGCATCTTGGGACGGTCGACGACGCCCACGGTAAATCCGGCAAGGTCGTAGTCGGCAGGAGCCATGACGCCGGGGTGCTCGGCCATCTCGCCGCCCACGAGCGCGCAGCCCGCGAGCTTGCAGCCGTCGGCCACACCCTTGATGATCTTTGCCATGTGCTCGGCCTCGATGTGGCCGATGGCAACGTAGTCCAGGAAGAACAGCGGCTCGGCACCCGAAGCCAGAATGTCGTTGACGCACATAGCAACCAGGTCCTGGCCCACCGTCTCGTGACGGTCCATGATCTGGGCGAGCACGAGCTTGGTGCCCACGCCGTCGGTACCGCTAATCAGAATCGGGTCTTCCATATCCTTAAGCGCGGCAGCCGAGAACAGGCCACCAAAGCCACCGATGCCGCCGATGACCTCGGGACGGTTGGTGTCCTTAACCATCTGCTTAATAGCGTCAACGGCGCGGCCGCCCTCGGCGGTATCGACGCCGGCATCCTCATACGTCACATGCTTGCTGTCGCTCATCTGAGCCTTCCTCTCCCACTACCGTGGCGCCGCCCGGGCGCCAAACGGTGCTCATAGTTGCGTTCATTTCGGCGCGCGCCATAACAACGCGCGCCGTCATATCAACAAAACAGCAGGTAAAACCTACCAAAATAAACCTGTCCCTTTTTGGCAGGTTTTAGGCCTCGCCGTGTTCCTCTTCCCAGCTGCGATCGTCGTATTTCTCGACCACGGCGTCGTCATCAAAGTGCAGCGGCTTATCCAGGTTGCGGGGCTTAAAGCCCTCCATGAACTTGTCGCGGCCAAAGCTCTCGGGAATCGCCACGGGGTAGCGGCCGGTAAAGCACGCATCGCAGTAACCGCCCTTGGGCATGACCTTAAGCAGGCCCTCGACCGAAAGGAAGGCCAGCGAATCGGCGCCGATATACTCGCAAATCTCGTCGACCGTCTTGTTGGCGCTGATAAGCTGCGACTGCACGTCGGTATCGATACCGTAGAAGCACGGCCAGATGACCTCGGGCGAGTTGATGCGGATATGAATCTCCTTGGCGCCGGCGTTGCGCAGCATCTTGACGAGCTGCACCATGGTGGTGCCGCGCACGATGGAGTCGTCGATGACGACCAGGCGCTTGCCCTCGATGTTGTCACGCAGCGGGTTGAGCTTCATACGCACGCCCATGGCACGCAGCTCCTGCGTAGGCTCGATAAACGTACGGCCCACATAGCGGTTCTTGATGAGGCCCTCGCCAAAGGGAATGCCACTCTCGTGCGAATAGCCCTCCGCGGGCGGCAGGCCGGAGTCGGGCACGCCGATGACCAGGTCGGCCTCGACGGGCTCCTCGTGTGCCAGCTGACGACCCATGTCATAACGGCAGGCATAGACGCTCTTGCCGTTCATGATGGAGTCGGGGCGGGCAAAGTAGACCTGCTCAAAGATGCAGTTTGCGGGCTCTTCGGCTGCAGGCACGCCCTGCTCGGATACCAGACCCTCGGCGCTGATGCGCAAGATCTCGCCGGGACGGACGTCACGGACGTACTCGGCGCCCACGATATCGAGCGCGCAAGTCTCAGAGGCAACGACCCAGCCGCCGGCGCGCGTGACACGGACGGCGGAGTCGACCGTCGCGGCGCCGTCTTGCGAGGGCAGCTGCGAAACGGATGCGGCATCGGCCTGGTCCAGACCCTCGTCCACCAGCTTGCCCAGCACGAGCGGGCGAATGCCGTGCGGATCGCGGAATGCGTAGAGCGCCTGCTCGTTGATGAGCGTCATGGCGTAGCCGCCGCGCACGAGCTCCATGGTCTTGCGAATGCCCTCACGCAGATGACCCGTACGCTGGGTAAAGTAGCCGATAAGCTTGGTCGCGACCTCGGAATCCGAATTGGAAAGGAACGGCACGCCCAGCTCGATCAGCTGGCGGCGCAGCTCGTCGGTGTTGACGAGGGTACCGTTGTGCGCGAGCGCGATAATGACGCTGTTGATGGTAGAAAGATGCGGCTGCGAGGCTTCCCAGCTCTTGGCACCGGCAGTGCCATAGCGCACGTGGCCCACGGCCAGCTGGCCGGAGAGTGTCGACAGGTCGGCGTTGGAGAACACGCGGTCGAGCAGGCCCAGATCCTTGCGGACCATAACCGTGCCGCCATCACCCACGGCGATTCCCGCCGATTCCTGGCCGCGATGCTGCAGCGCGCGCAGACCAAAGTACGTCAGTCGAGCCACATCGCGATCGGGTGCCCACACACCAAAAATGCCGCATTCCTCATGCAGCTGGTCGGAGTCCAGATCATACGTCGACATGGTCTTCACCTGTCCCGCGGCATGCTCGGCCGCGCGGATGGTTTCTTGAGACATGGCATCCCCTCAGAGCCTCGTTATTTGGCGTTACCTGCCCTATTATACGCACGGCAAGACAAGCACTCCCGCGCATGAACAGCGCTTTTTAAAAGCCCACCGAGCTTATAATCCGTTTTGCAGCCAAACATTTTATTGGGCAACCGCCTCGGGGCCGACGATCCCGCATACTTCCGTTGCGACGCGTCTCGCCCGCCGTCGGGGCTTGCATTGTTGCAATTGGGACGTTCGTCCTGTCTTTTGGCAGGTCGGCGGCGTATCCTTGTACCTACAGCAAAACGAGAAAGGTTATGTATGGATCGAAACGAACTCGACCCCAGCGTCCCCAGCGCCACGGAGGTCAAGAAGATCCCCCTCATCATTAAGGTGTACGCCGTCCTGTGCATCCTGTCCGGCGTGGGCACGCTCCCTTCGGTCGGCGCCTTTATGTGGCAGGTCATCACCGCGCTCATCAACGGCAACGCCGCCGCCAAGCTCGGCGACAACACGCTCGTCGCGGTCGGACTGATTGTCGCCGGCATCATGCTCTCGGCTGCCAGTGCCGTCATCTTGATCATCTTTGGCCTGGACCTCATCAAGAACCAGCGCCGCAATGCCGCCCGTCTGTCCTATATCCTTATCGCGTTTACCGTCGTCGAGCTTTTGGTTGACGTGATGCTCCAGGGCATCGGGCCCTTCTTGCTGCGCCCTGCCATCCAGCTCGGCATCCTCGTCGCGCTTTCGGCCACCGTCGACCCCACACTGCGCCAGGAGCGCGAGCTGCAGCGCCGCCTGCAGGAGATGCTCGACCGCGACGCCGCCGCCGAGGGCATGCTCGGGCGCGATGAAACCGGCGAGGGCTACATCAAGCTCAACTACTTCAACCTGTTCTGGGTATTCTTTGTCTGCTGC
>CATZTY010000045.1 GCA_958424475.1 uncultured Collinsella sp. | reverse complement strand
CTCGCGATCAACCTAATGCCTTTCGGGCAGCCACGGACCTCTCGGGTCCAATACGTCACACGCCGGACTGGTTTATCTGAATAAATATGGCGAAGGCCCCTTTCGGGGCCTTCTTTTTTATAAAAATTCGCCTACTCGGTGGACTTCGGGTTGTAGGTCTACGCCGAATTGGTCTTTGACGGTTGCTTGGATGTGGCGGATGAGTTCGTCGACGTCGGCGGCGGTGGCGTGGTTGGCGTTGACGATGAAGCCACAGTGTTTTTCGCTCACCTGGGCGCCACCGACCGCGTGGCCGCGCAAACCGGCGTCCATGATGAGCTTGCCGGCAAAGTGGCCCTCGGGGCGCTTGAAGGTGGAGCCGGCACTCGGCATGTCGAGCGGCTGCTTGTCCTCGCGGCGTTGGCGGTAGTCGTCCATGTCGGCCTTGATCATCGCGGCGTTGCCCGGGGCGAGGTTAAAAGTGGCCGAAAGTACGATAAAGCCGTCGTCGGCGATGCGGCTCTTGCGATAACCCAGGTTGAGCTCGTCGACATCGAACTCGATGATATTGCCACTGCCGCGGGTGCCGTCGTCGAGCATGCGAGCGGGCTTGTAGACGCGTACAGATTCCAGCACATCGGCCATGCAGGCACCGTAGGCACCGGCATTCATGTAGCAGGCGCCGCCGACCGATCCAGGGATACCCGAGATGGGCTCCATGCCGGTGAGGTCGGCCTCGGCTGCTGCCGCGGCGACATCGGAAAGCAAGGCACCGGCTGTCGCCGTGACGTGCGTGCCGTCGACCGTAATGCCGGAGAGGCCCTTGCCCAGCGCTACGACGACGCCGCGGATGCCCTTGTCACCGACGAGTAAGTCGGAGCCGTTGCCCACGATGGTGAGTGGCAGATCGCAGCGATAGCAGGTATCGAGCGTGGCGACGAGGCCCTGCTCGGTGTCGGGCGTGACGAAGACGTCGGCCGGACCGCCGATCTTAAACGTGGTGTGCTCGCGCATGGGCTCGCTCATGAGTACGTTGTCCTCGCCGGCAACGCCAGCGAGCGCGCAGAGCAGGTCCTCGTTAAAAAAGTCGTTCTCGTGCATACGAATATCCGCCTTTTGGTGGTTGTTGTCATCGATCGATTGCAATATACCCCACCTGGACGGATTTGGTGCGCTGGCGGCGATAAAACAGCCGTCCACCGGATTGGTAAAGTGTTTATCACCGAGGTAGATGGGCAGTCGCTATACTTTCAAGAGATTGCGCGTAAACCCGGAAGGAGCGAGATGGCCAACAAAGTCACCCTCAAGCAGATCGCCCAGGAGGTGGGGCTTTCCCCTTCGTCGGTCTCGCTTGTTCTCAATAATCGGCCCTGTCGCATCTCGGAAGAAAACCGCAAGCTCATCAAGGAGGTTGCGGCGCGCAACCACTATGTTCCTAACCAGATCGCGCGCAGCCTGGTCATGCGCGAGTCGCGCACACTGGGCCTTATCGTTCCCAATATCGAGAGTCGCTTTTTTGCCTCGCTTGCCGGTAGCTTGGAAAAGCGCTGCCGCGAGGACGGTTACGCGCTCTTTATTACCAGCTCGGGTGGAAGCGCCGATGACGATTTGGAACTGCTGCGCCAGCTGGTGACGCGCGGCGTCGATGGTGTCTTCCTGGTGGTAGGCGACGAGTTCTCGGACGACCGCGCCCTGCGCGAGGAGGTCAGCCATCTGCCTATCCCTGCCGTGATGGTCGACCGTGCCATTGAGGGGCTCGAGTGCGACAAGGTGATGTTCGACCACGAGATGGGCGGCTACATGGCCACGCGGTATCTGATTGAGCAGGGTCATCGCCGCATCGCCTGTCTGGTTAACGCGCGTCGCTCCAATACGGGCCGCAAGCGACTTGCTGGCTATGAGCGCGCACTGCGCGAGGTGGGACTGCCCATCGACGCGCGCCTGGAGTTTGAGAGCGAGTACTACATTCCGAGCGCCTACGAGGCCTCGGAGGCGGTGCTCGCAACCGACGCCACTGCCGTGTTCGCAAGCTCGGACAACATTGCCCTCGGTTTGCTCAAGCGCTTGCACGAGATGGGGAAGAGCATCCCGGGCGATATCTCGGTCGTAAGCTATGACAACTCGGCCGCCGACGTTCTCTTTGAGCCCGCGCTGACCGCGATTGAGCAGGACCCTGGTGTCCTCGCGGAGCATGCTTTTGGCTGCATGTCCAAGCGTCTTGCCGGTAGGGGCGGTAGACGTGCCGAAGAGGTCGTTCTGGAGCCGGCGCTTATCGTGAAGGGCAGTGTGCTTGACCTTACCGAATATAGCTAAGCGCACTTGTTTGTTTGCATAGATTGCATGCGGAGTGTCCGCTATTTGCCGGCGGGGCCGGGGTGCCTGCTTTGTTTTGAGAAGTTCGCGAAGCCCACTTCTCAAAACAAAGCAGGCACCCCGGCCCTCGTCCGTGAACTCTTCCGCTGGGCGAGCCATAGACGCCGCGCACCGATAGGGTAAGGCGGCGGCTTGAAATTGGTGCTATATTCAGCTTGAGTTGTTTAATACTAGTACGGGAGGCTGATATGGGGCTGTTCAAGAAGAAAAACCCGCAGGATGCCTTTGATCCCGATGTGTTTACCATCACGGATACGATTTTGGACCCGCCGCGGTTTACGTTTTTGCCGGCTATCTACCAGGATGCCACGCATCGCAAGTGGGCCGTACATCAGCGCGGCGGCGAGCCGAAGATTTTTGACTATGCGGACGTGTTGCAGTGCGAAGTGGCCGAGGCGGGCGATCCGGAGGCCGAAGAAGCGGTCTCTAAACAGGAATTTGCCCAGCGTATCCTGGCAAATCCTGCCAAGGCGGCGAAAATAAACGCTGCCAAGCGTAATATGTGTCTTGGTATGGGCGTTGTTGTGGCGGTTCAGACGGGAAAAGACGAGGTTTCCAAATTAGAGATTCCCGTTATGACCGACGAAGTCAAACGCGATTCAAGTCTATATAAGTCGTATCGGAATGTCGCCGAGAAGATCAAGGCCGAATTTGATGCCATGGGAGGGCTGGCCTAATTTTGGCGGCATACGTTTCTGAATGAGGAGTCTGTGCAATGGCAGGCGAATCTTATGCAATTCCCCCCAAAGATCGTGCTGTTGAGGGAATTCTTTGGTATATCCAGCACCATCAGCTTGCCGGCGGCGATCGCCTGCCGGCCGAGCGCGTGCTGTGCGAAGAGATTGGCGTTTCGCGTACGGCGTTGCGTGCCGGTATCACGCGGCTCATCTCGTGTGGAACGCTCGAGAGCCGTCGCGGATCGGGTACGTATGTGTGTCCTCCCAAGCCGTTGAACATCTTCCAGGAAACGTATAACTTTTCCGATGCTGTACGGACTGCCGGCCTGCACCCCTCTTCTCGTCTGGTTTCCACCGGGACCATCGAGGCGGATGAGGCGCTTGCCGACAAGCTTGGGGTGGCTGTAGGCGCTCCCTTGCTCCGCATGCAGCGCGTTCGACTTATTGAGGGCGAGCCGGCGTCAATCGAGACCGCTCACGTTAACCTGTCCCTGTGCCCATCGCTTCCCGAACACGATTTTGAGTGTGAGAGCCTTTACGATGTCTTGCTCAAAGAAGGTGGCGTGCGTGTTGAGCATGGACGTGAGCATATCTCCATCTCGCGTTTGGACGTCGAAGAGGCCGAGCTGCTCCAGCAAGAAGAGGGAACGCCGGTGTTCTATGAGAGCTCGATCGAATTTGATAAGGACATGCGTTTTGTGGAGCATTGCAAATCGGTGATTTTGCCCACAAAGTTCCGCTTTGCCGATAACGGCGAAGAGAACGGCATGAGGAGCGTGGCAGGTGAACAATGGCTGAAACAGTAGATGCCACCCCGGTTTATATGCGCATTCGACGCCGCATCGAGGAACGTATCGAGCGCGGTATATATCCCACGGGTTCCATGATTCCGTCCGAAAAAGACCTCGCCGAGGAATTTGGTACGACACGCTTGACCATCCGAAGCGCTGTCGATGAGCTGGTTCGGCGCGGGCAGATTCGCCGTGTTCGGGGAAAAGGTGCCTTTGTGGCGCAGAAAGTACCTGCTTTTTTTGAACGCACGGTCGGTTTCCGTGAATCGGTCCGTGCTTCGGGCGGCGAGCCGTCCGTCCGTATTCTCGCGCGTTCCAAGCGTTATGCGGGGCCATATTACGCCGACCTGTTTGGCATCGCCGAGGACGACCTGCTCTATTCCGTTCGACGCCTGAACTGCATAAACGGTAGCCCCGTATCGATTGAGACGGCGCTGATTCCCTGTCTGCTGTTCCCAACCATCGAAGATATTGACGTGTCGGTCTTCAGTTTGTACGAGACCTATGAGATGCTGGGCCGAAAGCCAGCCATGGCACAGGAAAAGCTCGATATCGAAGCGCTGGGCGCACGAGATGCCGGCCTCCTTGGACTGGAACAGGGCGATCTTGTTTTGCTTTTGGAATGCGTGAGCTATGACGCGAGCGGTCAGGCTATCGAGTATGTAAAGTCCTTCAATCGTGGCGATACGGGCGGCTACACCTATACGTACTAGCTGGTATTTTGTGAATAACGGCTGGGAAACTAACCAGTTTTGATCGTTGGGTCAGCTGTATATACAACCTTACAGGGCTCAAAATCGACCGTTCGCCGATGGGGATAAATTAATCGACAAAGAGGTATCAAAAAGCCGTAACCTGTAACTGTGATTGGTATCAAATACTAATGATTTGTTACGAGGTGAGACGATGAAGATGCTCGATTACGTTCAGCTTGCCCATGTGCGTATGGGGGAGAACCTCGAGCGTTCGTCTGAGCTGGTAGCGCAGCTCGTTGATATTTTCCAGTCCGGTTCTTTTGACGCGCTGCGCATCGTTGCTTCGGGTTCGTCGCGCCATGCCGCCGATTGCGCCCGCGATTACCTGCAAGATGCCCTGCAAATGCAGGTGTCCGTTGTGACGCCCGAGGCCTTCGTCGATTTTGAACACACCTATCCGCAGCATGCGCTCAACATCGCCGTCTCGCAGAGTGGCTATTCGACCAATACGATTGCGGCGCTCGATTACATGCGCGCACACGATATGGCTGCAGTTGCGCTCACGGCAAACGTCGAGGCGCCCATCAAGGAGCACACTGACATCGTTCTTGACTACGGTGTGGGCGTCGAGTCGGTGGACTTTGTGACTCTGGGCGTCGAGGTGCTCGTTGAGTACCTGGTGCTCTTTGGTATTTACGGCGGTCAGGCGCGCGGAACGATTGACGCCAAGGGCGTTGCCCAGCGTCTTGACGACCTGCGCGAGGCCATCCAGGCCAATGCCGTAATGTGCAAGACCGCCGAGGCATATGTCCAAGACCACATGCTCGAGCTTTCTGAGCACACGCCCGCCATGGTCGTCGGCAACGGCCCCAACTATGGCGTTGCCGAAGAGGCGGCCCTCAAGCTGAGCGAGACCATCAAGATTCCTGCCATGCATCACGAAGGCGAGGAGTTCGTCCACGGTCCCGAGATGCAGATCGTTCCGGGCTATCTGGTGTTTATCGTCGACGATCCGCAGGGGTCGGAGCGTCTTGCGAATATCGCTGATGCGCTATCGAACGTTACGACAAAAGCGGTGCTGCTCACGGTCCATCCCAAGGGTAGGGCTCACGAGGTTGCGGTGCCTCAGGTGGCTCCGCTGCTCAGCGCAATTCCCAATCTTGTGTTCTTCCAGACGATTGCGGCCATAATCGCCGAGCGTCTGAAGTCATGGGACGTGCACCCGTATCTTGATGCCGTCTCCAAGCAAATGGAGGTCAAGGCAGAGGGCTACGAAGAATCAGTCAATGCGCTTAAGGCCAAAGCGGCCGAGTGTTACGGAATGTAAGCGGGTTTTGAAGCCCGTTGGCATGGGGGATGTGGAAACAACCCCAGAAAGGAGAGACAAATGAAGGAAACCGAGAAGATCGAGATCATGCATTTCGACCAGGAGGGCTATCTCGAGGACGGCAAGGCGCTCTACGAGACCGGCAAGAAGATGACCGCGCTCGCCGACAAGGTCGCCGACGAGGGCTACGACGCCGTGTTCCTGATGGGCGTCGGCGGCACCTGGGACGAGCTCATGCAGCTCGAGTACCTCATGAACAAGTTCGGCGACCGCGACCTCGAGGTCTACCTGATCCACGCCGCCGAGTGGAACGCCATGGGCCACAAGCGCATGACCGAGAAGTCCGTCGTGCTCACCGCCTCCGAGTCCGGCACCACCCCCGAGGTCCTCGAGGCCGTCAAGAAGATGAAGGGCATGGGCGTGCGCGTCTACGCCATGACCAAGCCCGAGGGCCCCATCGGCCAGGCTGTGGGTGCCGAGAACTGCGTCGCCATGGCTTCTGACCATGGTTCGGGCGGCTGCGAGAAGGGCTACTACCTCGCCGACTGCTTCGGCCTGCGCCTGCTCAACCGCCGCGGCTGCTTCCCCAAGTTCGATCTGTTTATCGAGCAGACCAAGGATATCTGGAAGGACATGCTCGATATCCGCAAGCGCTTCGAGCCGCGCGCCGAGGAGCTCGCCAAGAAGTACGCCCTGGCCCCCTACACCATGTTCATCGGCTCCGGCGCCCTGTGGGGCGAGACCATCCTGTTCTCGATGTGCATCCTGGAGGAGATGCAGTGGAAGCGCACCCGCTACATCACCTCGGCCGACTTCTTCCACGGCACCCTCGAGCTCGTGGAGCCCGGCGTCCCCGTGTTCCTGTTCATGGGCGAGGACGAGAACCGCAAGCTCGACGAGCGCGTCCGCGCCTTCCTGACCCGCGGCGTGACCGGCGACACCGACATCAACATCATCGACACCGCCGAGTTCGCGATCCCCGGCCTTGACGACGAGTTCCGCGTCATCGTCTCCCCGTGGATCCTCTCCTCGCTGATCACCGATCGCCTTGCCGCTTACTACGAGACGGTCACCAAGCACAACCTCAACTACCGTCGTTACTATCACCAGTTCGACTACTAAGAGCAAATAACGTTTGTGTAATTGGGCCCCGCTCCTATATGGAACGGGGCCTCGTTTAGGTTGGAGAGTAATTATGAGCTATCCCCAGCTTGCCGTCATGAATATCAGCCATCGTTATTTTGACCTTGAGGAATTCTTTTCTTCGGCAGCGGCCTCGGGCTACACGTGTTGCGAGCTTTGGACCGGGGCGATGCATCTGTATGTCGATTGCCATGGATACGATTCGCTCGAGCAGGTGCGGGAGCTGTCGCAGCGGTATGGGGTTCGGATTGTGGGGCTTTGTCCCGAACAGAACAACCCCAAGCCGTGGAATATCGCGGCGCGCGGGAATGAGGCGTGTGCCCGCACGCTCGCGTACTTTAAGAACGTTGTGGATATCGCGGCGGAACTTGGAGCCGAGCAGGTCATGGTCTCGAGCGGCTGGGCATTTTTGAACGAGCCAATCGAGGACGCGTGGGGTCGCAGCGCCTCGATGCTGCGTGCGATTGCCGAACATGCGGGAGAGCGCGGCGT
>CATZTY010000044.1 GCA_958424475.1 uncultured Collinsella sp. | reverse complement strand
GGTTGGGCATGGTTCACGGCAACGGAGCGCGGGCCGTTCTGGTGTGCGTCTACGGAAACCGCGCGTTTGAGGACACGCTCGTAGAGCTGGAGGACGTTGCGAAGCATGCGGGATTCCGGGTGATCGCGGCAGTTGCGGCCATTGCAGAACATTCCATTGCGCGACAGTTTGCTGCCGGTCGTCCGGATGCGCAGGATGCGGCGCAGCTCGCAGAGTTTGCGCAGCAAATTCAGCAAAAGCTGTTGGCCGAGGATACATCCGAGCCCTCTATTCCCGGCAATCGTCCTTATAAACAAGCCGGAGGTCACCGCATGGCACCCGAGGCAACAGGGGATTGTGTCTCCTGCGGTGCATGCGCCGCGGCGTGCCCCGTTTGTGCTATCGACAAGGGTGACCCCAAACGAGCAGCTGGCGAGGCGTGCATCTCCTGCATGCGCTGCATTGCCGTATGTCCGCGAGGCGCTCGTAAGCTTGATCCCAACAAGCTATCCGCTGTTTCCCAGATGCTGAGCAAGGTTTGCGTCGCGCGGAAGGAATGCGAGCTCTTTATCTAGCGCATACGAAATTGGTGCAATGGGGCCAGGTTGATCTGCGCCGACCTGGTGCAAACAAACCTGTCCCCAATGCACCAGAGTGAGGAGTGTCCCCGAGTGCCGGCAGAAAAGGAACGTCCCGAAGTACCGCATAAATACCGTTTATCGGAGAAAAAATACCGTTCGCCGGTCATAATGATTGTTCCGGCTTTGGGCTTGTCTACAATAACCCCCGTAAAAGAAATGCGGAAGGTTACCGAGTCCCCTCGGACGTGGGCCTAACCAAAGTCTTTGAACGGGTGTGTCTCAATGGGCGCATTCGATTGATTTTGGTTGGGCTATATTTATGAAGGGACATGTCACCATGGGTTTCTTTTCTCGCCTAATGGGTGGCTCGGATAAGCAGACGACTGCGGCTTCCGAGTTCGAAATCCTCGCTCCCGTTTCCGGCGAGCTTGTTCATCTAGAAAAAACCAATGACCCCGCTTTTAGCAGCCGTGCAGTGGGCGATGGCGTTGCCGTGGTTCCCCAAGAGGGAACGGTGTGCGCTCCTGTTTCCGGCACCGTCGCGGCGCTGTTTCCGACTGAGCACGCGCTGGGCATCATGTCCGACGACAGCTCCGCTCAGGTGATGCTGCATATCGGAATCGACACTGTTAAACTTGAGGGCAAGGGCTTCCATGCGCTTGTTGCCCAGGGCGATCACGTTGACGCGGGCCAGCCCCTCGTCGAGGTCGATTTCGACGTGGTTCGCGCTGCCGGCTTTGATCCTACGGTCTTCGTTATCGTGTGCGAGCGTTCGGAGAACTCGACTCTTCGCGAGCATGCTTCCGGCCCTGTTGCTGTTAAAGAGCCTGTCGTCTGGCTTTCCGAGTAAATTCTTGTGGTGGGTACCGTGGTTATCAAGCGAGTTTTTAACAACAACGTCGCAATGGTCACTTCGGACGATGGCTCCGAGCTCATCATCATCGGTCGAGGCCTCTGCTTTGGCCGTCATGCCGGCGATGCCATCGACGAGGCGTCGATCGAAAAGACCTACGCGTTGCAGGAGGGAACTTCTCAGGATTCGCGTACGATCGACCGCTTGGCACATCTTTTGGAGTCCATCCCCACCGTCAACCTCGTGATTTCCGAGGACATCGTTCAGATGCTTCGTCGAGAGCTCAATGTCGATATCAATGACAAGATTCTCATTGCTCTCGCAGACCACATCAGCCTTGCTTTGGAGCGTGAGCGCAAGGGCGTCTCCTGTGAGAATCCGTTGCTGCTCGAGATCCAGCAGTTCTATCGCAAGGAGTATGCACTTGCGGGCCGTGCGCTGCAGATTATCAAGGAGTATATGGGCATCCAGATGAGCGAAGAAGAGCAGGGTTTCATTACGCTGCATATCGTCAACGCCACCATGCCGCAACGCTCCGATCGTTTGATTGTTTCGGTCCAGCTTGTTCGCGACGTGCTCGCGATTGTTTCCAAGCGCTATGCCACGACCCTCGACGACACCTCGCTGCCTTATGAACGCTTCGTTCGTCACCTGCAGTTTTTCGCACAGCGAGCGCTCGATCCTACGGCCGGGCAAATCAACGGAGACGCGCTGTTCCGAATCGATGAAACGGCGTATCCGTGTGCATTCTCGTGTGCGGATGCCATAGCCGCCCACTTGTCGTCTACCTATAACGTTGTCGTTACCGATGCCGAGAAGAGTTATCTCGCATATCACATTGTTAACCTGCTTGGAGAACCTGGTCTCTAGGCATAACGTGCCCACACATCGATTGATATAAGGCAAGGCTCACGGTCTTGTCTAGGGCACATCTGTCTTAATTTGCGGAAAAGGAAGGGGAGTACCGCTATGACCGCAAAAAAGAAGTTCAATTTCAAAGCGCCGTTGGAGGTGTTCGCGAAGTCGATCGTTCAGCCGATGATGTATCTCTCGGTTGCCGGCATCCTGCTCATCGTGGGCATCATTCTGACCAACAAGACCATCTGCGCCATGATCCCTTTGCTGGGCTTCGGTCCGTTCCAGCTCGTGGGCGCCGTTGTCTATCAGTCGCTGATGTTTATCATCAACAACCTCTCGATTCTGTTCTGCGTGGGCATCGCCGGCGCCATGGCAAAGAAGAACAAGGGCCATGCTTCGCTGATTGCCCTGATGTCGTTCTTCCTGTTCCTGCAGGCTAACAACATCGTGCTCAACGCCACCGGCTCTCTTGCCGATGCGAGCGGCATGCTCGGTCTTACCGGAACCGGCCAGGCCACCGTTATGGGCATTCAGGTGCTCGATACCGGCGTGTTCGGCGGCATCATTCTCGGTTGCATCACCGGTACCGTGTTCAACAAGTACTCGAACAAGCAGTTCCCCATTGCCCTTTCGATGTTCTCGGGCGTTCGCTTCCCGTTCCTGATCATGATCATCATTTCCTGGATCATGGGCGCTGGCTTCTGCATCGTTTGGCCTCCGGTTCAGGGCGCCATCTCCTCCGTTGCCGGCATCATTAAGGAGTCGGGCAACATCGGTCTGTTTATCTACGGCATGCTCAACAAGCTGCTCGTTCCCACCGGTCTGCACCACCTCATCTACACCCCGTTCCAGTTCTCCGATGTGGGTGGCACCCTGACGCTGGGTGATCAGGTTATCGCCGGCGCCTACCCCATCCGTGTTGCCGAGATGGCAATGACGGGCCAGCCCTTCTCCGATAGCACCTACTTCAACAGCTACACCTTCAACAACCTGTGGCCCTACATCGGTATCGGTCTCGCCTTTATCGTCACCGCTTACAAGGGGAACAAGGATAAGACCAAGGCCGTTATTATCCCGCTGATCATCACCGCCGTGCTCTCCTGCGTGACCGAGCCCATGGACTTCCTCTTTGTCTTTGCCGCTCCCGTGCTCTTTGTCGTTCACTCGGTTCTTTCCGGCATCTTCCTGGTCCTGCTCAAGGTCCTCTCCGTGCCCGCTTCGACTGCAGGCGGCATCATCAACATCGTGGTTTCCAACCTGGTCCTCGGTGTCGATAAGACCAACTGGCCGGTTATGCTGGTGCTTGGAGTCGTCAACGCCGCTCTGTACTTCTTCCTCTTCACCTTCCTTATCAAGAAGCTCAACCTCCACACGCCTGGTCGCGAGGAAGAGTCCGAGCTTGCCGAGTCCGTTGCCGAGGGCGAGGCCGCCGCGTCTGTCGCGGTGAAGCAGGGCGCTGTTGCCGCGGCTCCCGCAGAGGGCGTCGATGCAGGTATTGCCGACCTGGTCGCAGGTCTTGGTGGCAAGGACAACATCGAGGAGCTCGAGAACTGCTTTACGCGTCTCCGCGTGAACGTTAAGAACCCGGACCTCATCAATGAGGACCTCATCAACCACGTGCCCAACAGCGGCATCAACCGCAACGGCAATAATATCCAGATCATCTTTGGCATGAAGGTCGCCGAGATGCGCGACAAGGTCGAAAACGCAATTGAGAAGGAGCAGTAAACAATGATCATTACTCTGTGTGGTGGCGGATCCACCTTTACCCCCGGCATCGTCAAGTCCATCGCTCTGCGCAAGGACGAGCTCGATGTTGACGAGATTCGTCTGTACGACATTAACGAGGAGCGCCAGCGCAAGATCGGCGTGCTCGTGGACTGGATTCTGCATGAGGACCTCGGTCTGGACATCAAGCTCACGGTGACCACCGACAAGGAGACGGCTTTCACCGACGCGAGCTTCGTGTTTGCCCAGATGCGCGTGGGCGGCTATGCCATGCGCGAGCAGGACGAGAAGATCCCTCTGCGTCACGGCTGCGTGGGTCAGGAGACTTGCGGTTGCGGTGGCCTTGCCTATGGCATGCGCACTATCTTCCCCATGGTCGAGCTGATCGATGACGTTGAGAAGTACGCCAAGAAGGACTACTGGATTCTCAACTACTCCAACCCTGCCGCCATCGTCTCCGAGGGCTGCCGCGTGCTGCGTCCCAACGCTCGCATCATCAACATCTGCGACATGCCGATCGCAATCATCGACGTGGTTTGCGCCGCGCTCGATATCGACAAGAAGGATGTCGAGTACGATTACTTTGGCCTCAACCACTTTGGTTGGTTCACCTCGATCCGCCACAAGGGCGAGGAGGTGCTCCCGCAGCTGCGCGAGTACATCAAGGAGCATGAGATTCTGCTGCCCGATTCCTACCTCAAGGGCATGGGCTCGCTCATGGCAAAGAAGCCCGAGGAGACCGCCGACGAGCATCCCGAGCAGAACCGCCACACTAAGGGCAGCTGGTACTACGTCTGGAAGGGCGAGTACGAGATCATGGAGTGCTTCCCGGAGTACCTGCCCAACACGTATCTGAACTACTACCTGCAGCAGAAGGAGTTCGTCGAGCACTCCAACCCCGAGCGCACCCGTGCTAACGAGGTTGAGGAGACGCGCGAGAAGAACCTCTTCGACGGTATCGATCACTACGAGAAGACGGGCGAGATCGACGAGAGCACGTTCTATGCGGGCAGCCACGGCGACTGGATTGCCGATCTGGCCATCGCTCTGAAGAACGACACCAAGCAGCGCTTCCTGGTCATTTGCGAGAACAAGGGCGCTATCCCCAACATGCCCTACGACGCTATGGTCGAGCTGCCTGCCTACATTGGCAAGAACGGCCCCGAGGTCATCAGCCGCGACAACATTCCTCTGTTCCAGCAGGGCCTCATGATGCAGCAGCTGAATTCCGAGAAGCTCGTGGTCGAGGCTACGATCGAGGGTTCGTACGAGAAGGCGCTCAAGGCCTTTACGCTGAACAAGACCGTGCCGTCGATGAAGGTCGCCAAGGAGGTTCTCGACGACATGATCGAGGCCAACAAGGGTTACTGGCCCGAGCTTAAGTAAAAGCAACAGGGTCGCTGACCGCATACCATGAGCAATGCCCCGTCCACGTGATTGCGTGGGCGGGGCATTGTCATTTGGTAACGCGTTTTATCAAATATGGCATTTATCTGCGGTAATGTTCTATTTCACCGCTGAGGGTCGCATTTTATACCGCCTGCCGAACCGTGTGGAGACCTAACAACTTTTTAGCTCAGTGTTGTGCGTGTAGCAATTTCGCCCGGCCTCGCCTCCGGGCTGCCACATGAGAGGGGATCTTATGGCACGACTGCACGTAATGGAACGCAGCCACGCTCAGGCCGTCATGGACGACCTGCACGATGCGCTCGGACGTCGTCTGGCGGTGAGCTCGCTCGCTCCGTGTCCCGTTGAGTTTACGGCAGCGCTCGTCAACCTGTGCTCCACCCAGAGCTGCGGCAAGTGTACGCCCTGCCGCGTGGGCCTGAGCGCGCTGAGCGATCTGCTCGCCGACGTGCTCGAAGGGCGTGCCGATGAGTCCACGCTCAACCTGATTGAGCGCACGGCCCGCGCCATCTATCTTTCGAGCGACTGCGCCATCGGTTACGAGGCCGGCGCCATGGCGCTTACGGCTATCCGCGGTTTTCGCGACGATTTTGAGCACCACATCCGCGAGCACTCCTGCGGCTTTGACCGCGAGGCCCGCGTCCCGTGCGTCTCGGGCTGCCCGGCGCACGTCGACATTCCCGGTTATATTTCGCTGGTCGAGGCCGGCCGCTATTCCGATGCCGTCAAGGTCATCCGCAAGAACAACCCGCTGCCGCTCGTTTGCGGCCTGGTGTGCGAGCATCCCTGCGAGATGCACTGCCGTCGCGGCATGGTCGACGATCCCATGAACATCCTCGCCCTGAAGCGTTTTGCCGTTGAGCACAGCGACCTCAACGATTACAAGCCCAGCGTGGCCGACAACACCGGCAAGCGCATCGCCGTGATTGGCGGCGGCCCGGCTGGCCTTTCCTGCGCCTACTACCTGGCCGTGATGGGCCATAAGGTGACCATCTTTGAGCAGCGTTACCACCTGGGCGGCATGCTTCGCTATGGCATTCCCAGCTACCGTCTGCCACGCGAGCGCCTGCAGGCCGAGATCGACTGGATCTTGAGCGCCGGCATCGACGTGGAACTCGACCACTCCGTCAACGGCGAGGAGCTTGCCCGCCTGCGCGACGAGTTCGATGCCGTCTACCTGGCCATTGGCGCCCACAGCGATAAGAAGCTCGGCCTTCCGGGCGAAGAGGCGCTCGGCGTGGAGTCGGCCGTCAAGATGCTGCGTGCCATCGGCGACGACGAGCTGCCCGACCTAAGCGGCCAGCGCGTGTGCGTCATCGGCGGCGGCAACGTTGCCATGGACGTGGCACGCTCTGCTGTGCGCTGTGGTGCCGAAAAGGTAAGCATCGTCTACCGCCGTCGCATCTGCGACATGACGGCCCAGGACGCCGAGATCGCCGGTGCCCAGGCCGAGGGCTGCGAGGTGCTGGAGCTGACAGCCCCGCTCGCCATCGAGACGGGTGAGGACGGTCGCGTGAACGGCCTGCGCGTGCAGCCGCAGATTATCGGTGAGCCCCGCCGCGGTCGTCCGGCTCCGCGTGCCGCCGCCACGCCCGAGCGCGTCATCCCCTGCGAGCGCGTGTTCGTCGCCATTGGCCAGGACATCGATTCCAAGCCGTTTGAGGAGATGGGCATTGCCTGCAAGTGGGGCTGCATCGTCACCGATTCGGACGGCGCCGTGCCCAACTTTGATGGCCTCTTTAGCGGCGGCGACTGTCAGACCGGCCCCGCCACCGTCATCCGCGCCATCAATGCCGGCCGCGTGGCTTCGGCAAACATCGACCGCTACCTGGGCTTCGACCACAAGATTAAGCTCGACGTGGAGCTGCCGACCGTTCAGTTTAAGGGCAAGCATGAGTGCGGCCGCTGCGAGCTGGGCGAGCGCGAGGCCGGCGAGCGTATTCACGATTGGAATCTGGTCGAGCAGGGTCTCACCGAGCAGGAGGCGCGCCAGGAGGCGAGCCGCTGCCTGCGCTGCGACCACTTTGGCTTTGGCGCGTTCCGCGGAGGGAGGAACCTGGAATGGTAGAGCCCAACAAAACCACCGCCAGCGACAACACCGAAAACGGAGCGCACAATATGGTCAAGCTCACTATCGATAATTGCGAGGTCGTGGTACCCGAGCACACCACGATCCTGGACGCAGCCAAGTCCGTCGGCATTCAGATTCCCACCC
>CATZTY010000043.1 GCA_958424475.1 uncultured Collinsella sp. | reverse complement strand
TGATGTCGTCACCCACGGCGAGCTCGCCGCTTGCCAGCCACACGCGCACATAGCCGATACCCGGCATCGCGCTCGTGGCCTCGATAGCAGCCTGCACCTTGCTGGCGTCGTAGCCAAACACCATGCCTCCCACCTTGTGGCCCGGCGCCACGCCATCGGTCTCGACACCGCGCGCCTCGGCCTTGGGCGTCGCACGCACCACACCGTTATGTGTCAGATACATACCGCACGCAGGTGCCGACGAATCGGCCTTGGCCTCGCGCAGCCAAGCATCAACCGAAGGCATCGTTTTGCCATTCTCGAGCATCATTTCTCCCTTACCGTCGTCGAGTAGCCAATTTGGAACGGGGCTTTTTTAGCTACTCTCGAACAACTTATTCCTCGACCGGCGTGAGCACCATGACAGCACGCGTGTTGCTCAGCGATAACGAACGACAGGTCACAAGCGTTACGACCTTGGTTGCCGAAGCAGCACGATCAGTGGCATCGCTCGCCACGGCAGAGGCACCGTCGAGCATCTCGGACAGGTAGTTCTTGAGCCCGTCGTCGCCCTCAAAATTGGGCGTGCGCGCCTTGGAGTACGTATCCTCAACGACCTTGGTCGCCAGCGGACGCAGCTTATACGTAGCATCCCGTGTGATGTAGTACACATATTCAATGCTATCGAACGTTGCCCGGTCAGTCGTATCCGAAATCACGTTGAACATCGACCCATCGTTCATATGGTGGCCGTAGATCGTGGTCTGCTGGTCAACCATTCCCGGCGCGGTGTCATCGCTATCCAGGAAAATGGCCCCAGATGCATTGGCCGTACCGTCGAACAGCGTGTTGAGGTATTTGGAGTTGTTGTTGGTCTGCACCACGGGATAGTTGATGTTGGTTCCCGGCACATAAATCCAACCCACAATCTCGGGGTTTGTCTGAGCAAGTGCATCAAAGTCGATAATCGGCACGCCGCTGGCGTCCTTATCGCTTATATATTGCTTCTCGATTTTCTGATACGAATCGCTCGCCTGCTTATAGCCAATCTGAGCATTAATAAAGATAGCGGCAGCGGCGACAATCAGACCGATGCCCACGATGATGAGCAGAATGGGAATAATGGAGCGGCGCTTCTTACGCGGCGGCTCGGTGTAGCTGGACGGCGCGCCGCTCGGTTGCCTCGTCGTCCGGGCCTGCTTCTTTGCCGTGCCATATGACGAGGGGCGATACGCCGCCGGCGCGTCCTGGCGTCGGTGCGTCGCCGGCGTTACGGAACGCGGCGCGCGCGGCTGCTGAGGAGAGGATGTCCGACCCTGCTGTGCCGCATGGGCAGCACCCGGCTTCGACGGATCGGGAATCTGAGAAGCCTTGAATCGTTTTCCCTGATAGTCGGACATGGCTCTCCTTATACTGCGGTGAAACGACAGAACGCCTAGGCGTCGGCCATCTCCTGCTTCATCTTCTCGATAACCTTGCGGTACTCGGGGTCGCAAGCGCCCAGAATCTGCGTGGCGTAGATGGCGGCGTTCTTGGCGCCGTTGATGGCAACGCAGGCCACGGGCACGCCCGAAGGCATCTGCACCATCGACAGCAGCGAATCCATGCCGCCCAGGTCACTCGTCTTCATAGGCACGCCGATGACCGGCAGCGGCGTAAAGGCAGCCACGACACCACCCAGGTGAGCGGCCTTGCCGGCGGCGGCGATAATCACTTTGATACCGCGATCGGCGGCAGTCGAGGCCCACTCGTGGACCTTCGCCGGCGTGCGGTGCGCGCTTGCAATCACGAGCTCATAGGGCACGCCCAGTGCCTCGAGCTCAGCGGTGCAACCTTCCATAACGCCTAGATCGGACTTGGAGCCCATGATGATCCCGACAACCGGCTTTTGATCTGCCATAAACAAAGACCTCCTGTTGAGAGCGGTGACGCGGCGGATCCGCGACCCTTAACTACTGAGAGTAGTATAGCTGCTCCCGTCCCTGCGGTCCCCGGGTGCCCCGCGACCTACCGGGGATTGCCATGACGTGCGTTGGCTGATTTGGTTTGAAATGAGAGGTAAATGGAGGGTGATGGACAATCGCTCGGATTATAGATTGTCCAGGTAGTCGTCGGCATCATAAGTAAGGCTGTAGGCTTTATTCAGGATGCGCACGAGCTCCTGAGCATCATGCTCGCCGAGCGCTGAGAGCTGCTTCGAGAGCGATGCCACGCTCTCGGCATTTTTTTTCGCCGCGAAATCACGGCCTTCCTCGGTAATGCTCACCAGCACACGCCGACGATCGTTTGGATCAGTCCTGCGCTGAACGTAACCCTTGCTCTCGAGTGAATCCAAGATATGCGACATGCGCGCACGGGAGAATTTCAGCTTCTTGGCAATCTCAGAGGGAATGACATCACCGTCAGTGCCCGATAGATACTGTAAAACCGGTGCCTCGCCCACACTGGCGCCGCCGGCTGCACTCAAGGATCCCTTGGCAAGAGAACGTGAGTACACAATCAGTTTTCGAGCGACGTCATCGTAATCCACTGGGGATATTGTCCTTTGCAACTCTAGAAGGGCCATAAAACCGTCATTTGCCGTACATTAGTTAACATTCGCAACAATTCTTTATGATACCCCAACACGGAAGTCTATCGCTCGTCCTTCTTACGTCGCATAAGCTCCTCAACGTCGACACCCGCGGCCTCGAGCATGCGCTCGACATTCTTTTTGGCGTTAGTCGTGCCAACCTTAAGCACAATCGAAAGCGGAGTGCCCACCACCAGGCACACGATGCCCACGGGGACACCCCAGCCGGGGCCTCCCTGCATACCCCACATCCCCATCAAAAAGCCAATCGCCACGAGCGAATAGCCCAGGCGCAGCCAAACGTTGAGCCGCTGAATAGCATCGGTCTGCATCTTTGCCTCGCGGATCAAGTCATCGCGCGAAAGGTCGTGTCCGTGTTTCTCGTGCATATGGTCCTCCTCGTGCAAAGTGTGCATCATGCGCAAGTGCATCGTTTATCGAATACGTCATCTTTCAAGAGCAATATAGCGGGTGTCGTGTAGGCGATGGAGGTCGCTGGCCATATTGCCCTTGAAAGGCGGCGCAAAATCAGAAGGCCGTGCGGTTGAGGCCGCACGGCCTTACAAGGGGTCAAAGGATGATGACTAGTAGCTCAGCGCCGGGTCGAAGAAGCCCACGAGAACGCCCACGAATGCGATCACAACAAGGATCAGCATCATAACGATGGGGTTAACCTTCTTCTTGGTCATCATGTACCAGCAGAAGATGATGAAGACCATCGGCAGCAGGTGCGGATAGATTCCGTCGAGCGTGTCCTGGAACTTACCGCCGCCAGGCAGCACCAGGTTGGGGCTGCAGGTGATGGAGACCCAAGTGGCACCCACGGCACCGATGACCATGGTACCGACCATCACGATGGAATCACGCAGAGCCTTGGCCTTGGGGCCGACGAGGGCCTCGACCGCCTTGCCGCCGAGCTCATAGCCCTGGTTGTAGGCAAAGCGCATGCCAAGGAACATGAGCAGGTTCCACACGACAATGTAGAAGATAGCGCCGAGCGGGGAGCCGCCGGTAGAAAGACCGAGGGCGATACCGAGCAGGATCGGGATCAGGGTACCGACGATCAGAGAGTCGCCCAAGCCAGCAAGCGGGCCCATGAGGCCGGCGCGGATGCCGTTGATGGCGTCGTCATCGATGGCTTCGCCGTTTGCGCGAGCCTCCTCGAGGCCGGCGGTGACGCCGACGATCATGGTGCCGATCTGCGGCTCGGTGTTGAAGAACGCGGAGTAAGTCTGGAGGGCTTGCTTCTGCTCCTCGGGCGTGTCGTAGAGTTCCTCGACGATCGGGAGCATGGCACACAGATAACCGAAGGTCTGCATGTGCTCCTGCGAGAAGCAGGTCAGGTTGCCATAGGACCAGTTGCGGAACGACTTGGCAAGCGTTTTCTTAGAGAGTTTCTTCTTCTCTGCCATTAGATGTCCTCCTCTTCCTCATCATCTGAACCCGAGGCGATAGCTGCCTTGGGAGCGTTTGCGAGGTCGATCTTGAGCGAAGCGATCTCATAGTTGATCAGGGCGAAGAAGCAGCCGATGCCGGCAGCGGCGATCAGGTTGCATCCCATGACAGCGGACAGGGTGAAGCCGAAGAAGAACGTGAGGAAGTCCGTCGGCTTGGAAATGACCTGCTTGAGCAGGATGGCGATACCGACGGTAGGCAGCAGCGAGCCGACGGTGAACAGCGTCTTCATCGCGATGCCGTCCATGGGCATGTAGGTCTTCATGAGGTCGACCATGGCGGTGCCGCCCATGGTGATGATGAACGTCGGGAGGAACGAGCAGACGATGTGACCGATCCAAGGCAGAACGTTGTTGACCAGGTAGAGCTTGTGGAGATCGCCCTTCTCGAGCCACTTCCAGCCCATGCCCTGCCACACCAGGTTGATGGTGGCGGTGCCATAGAAGAGCACGGTGCCGAGCGTGCCGACGGCGGCACCGAGGGATGCGGCCATGCCGGCAGCCTCAGCGGAAGCGGGGTCGATGCCCGAGTTCTTGATGGCGAGAATCGCCAGCGGGATGCCGATATAGGACACGGCGCGGACGTCGGCGGAGACGGTTCCGCCGGGGGTCACGAGAGCGATGTAGACAACCTGGATAGCAGCGCCGACGAGGATGCCCGTCTGCATATCGCCCATGATGATGCCGACGATGAGGCCGGCGACCAGAGGACGACCCAGAGTGTAGTTGCCGATCGTCGTGCCGCCCATGCCAGGCAGCGATGCCAGGCAGGCGAACAGGCCGAACAGCGCGGCTTGGAATGCATTGATTGCCATGCTTTCCCCTTTCTTTATTCCTCAGCCCCTTTCCACAAGGGCTGTAGGTACCAAAATGCGGCTGGCGCCTAACTAGAAGCCAAACTGACCGCGGAACTTGGGCCACTCACCGATGGACTTCTCCTTGAGGAGAGCGAACTCGACAGTGTAGCCGGCGTTGGTGAGATCCTCGAGCGCTTGGGCCTCTTCCTGTGTAATCGACTGATTGTTGCCGAGCTTGGTGGCGCCGGGACGGTCGTTGCAGGGACCGACGATGATGTGGCGCATGCCCGGATCGAACCCGAAGTCGACGAGAAGCTCCTTCATGTCCTGCGGGTTCTTGGTAATCAGGAAGTACTTGGTCGGAGACTTGATAACCTTCTCAGCGACCTCCTTAAAGTGCTCCTTGGTCCACACGAACGTCTTCTTGCCCGAGGCACTCTTGTAGGCCTCCTTGAGCACGGGGTTGGACGCCGCGGCGTCGTTGACAGCGATAAGACCGTCGCAGGGATATTCGAGGGCCCAACGGGTAACGGTCTGTCCATGAATCATGCGGTCGTCAATGCGGATGAACGAAATCATGCGTTCTCACTTTCCTTCATGAGGCCTGCGGTCGCGGCCTCTCCTTCTTAACGTTTGCAGTTAGATGAAACCTTGGTGCGGTCTAGATGTCGTCGTCCTCGTCGTCGGCGTCATCGGTCGGGACAACGAGCTCGGACATACCGTTCTTGCCCTCCTGCAGCATCATCTGCTTGAGGGAATCCAGGTCCATGGTGGCAAGCCCCATCATGGCGGTCATAGCCATGGGCAGATTCATACCGCCGAAGGCAATGGTGTGGGCGAGCAGGCCCTTCTCGGCCAGCGTGTTCATAGCATTGGTGAGCGGCGATCCGCCCAGGATGTCACCGAGCAGGACAACCTCGTCATCGGCGGTAACGGGAGCGAGCATCGCCTTGACGTTCTCGACATACTCGTCAGCGCCCATGCCGTCTACGAGACTCGTCGACAAGATGTTCGGGGCGTCATTGCCGAGCATCTTGAGGACACTGTGCAGTCCGGGAGCGAGCGTTCCGTGACTGACCATTACCAGATACCGCATGCGGTCTCCTCTCGACCTGCCGTGTGTCGCACGGCTTTGCTTTCTGCCGAGATTATTGTTGCGCCGGGGCATGTTCGGTACAAGAAAATAGTTGCGAACGGCAACTATTCATCGGTTAACGGTAGCAATTATTTTTGTGCCTAAATTATTTTTTCTTCTAATTATTTTTAAAATAGCAGGTAGATTGCCTGGTAAATGTTTTATGTTCCTTATGTACCATACATACCAGCAAGAATCAGGCCTGACATCACCGGTTTGCCCCGCAGTGTCAGACCATGTCACGTATGTTCACGACATGGAGGTACCTCATGGACATGATCTCGTTTCTCGCCTCTGAGCCCTTCGACCGCAGCGGCGATACGCCCCTCTATATCCAACTTAAACATCGAATCGCTCTGCTTATCGCCAGCCAGGCGTTCGACACCAAGACGCCGCTGCCACGCGAGCTCGAAATCTGTGAGCGGCTGGAGTTATCGCGCGCAACCGTGCGCCGTTGCTTTCAAGATCTCGTCATCGAGGGGCGCGTGGTGCGCAAACGCGGCCAGGGCACGTTCATCAAGCCCCAAACCACAGCACCCGGCATCGATCTGGCCCTAAATTTCAGCGCGCGGATGCACGAAGCGGGACGGATTCCGAGCTCGCAGATTCTCGCCTTTTCAAGCATACCGGCCGTCCGCGGAATCGCCTCCGGGCTCAAAGTGCCCGAAGGGACACCCGTGTGGGAGATTCGCCGCCTGCGTCTCGCCGACGACAAACCCATGGAGCTCAACTACGTCTATATCCCTGTGTCACTTTGCCCCGAGCTCGCGCGTAAAGACGTGGATGGCTCGCTCTACGCCTACATCGCGGAAAAGACCGGCATCCTGCCAGCAAGCGTCGATGCCGTCTACGAGACGATCAACCTCGACAAGCATGAGGCGCGCCTTTTGGGACAGAACACCGGCAAGGCGGCGATGCGCATCGTACGTTCGACCTACGACAAGGCAGGAACCCCGTTCGAGGTAGGCGTGCTCATCAGCTGCGACGGTCAGGCAAAGCTGCACGTGCACATCGCCGCCGACAAAACAACCTTCACCGCCACAGCCCAATAAATCCAAAACGTGGGCGCCGTCGTTCGAATGAACGACGGCGCCCACACTCAATTTTATTCAGCCCTAGTCATCGCGCAAAGCCCCTTCGGCAGTACACGGTGCAGCCAAGTCACCGCAGGCCGGGGCGGGAGGCGGTCCTTTCTCTCGGAAAACTTCGCGAAGCCCAGTTTCCGAGAGAAAGTGTCCGGCTGCCGCCCCGGCCGGCCAGGTCAACTACACCGTGTGCTGCGGCAGGTCCTGCAGGGCGATGACGTCCATGCCCATGTCGTTGGCGCTACCGTGACCCTGCTGGTCCTCACGCACCGCCTCGATGGCACTCACGTACGTGTTGGCGGCAGACATCGCCGTCACGCAGGTCACGCCACGACGGACGGCCTCGGTGCGCAGTAGATAGCCGTCGCCACGAGAACCCGGGCCATACGGCGTATTGACGATCACCGCAATCTTGCCGTCGGCGATCAGGTCGCCGATGTTGGGACGCTCGCCATCGTGCGGGCCGCTAATCTTCTCCACGACCTCACACGTCACGTTGCCGCCGCGCAGCACGCGCGCCGTACCCTCGGTGGAGCAGATATCAAAGCCCAGGTAGCGAAGGATACGCGCGACCGAAAGGATATGACGCTTGTCGCGGTCGCACACGCTAATGAACACCTTACCGGCGCTCGGGT
>CATZTY010000042.1 GCA_958424475.1 uncultured Collinsella sp. | reverse complement strand
AGACTGTCCTTCCCGGCCTGATCGACACCCACCTGCACTTCTCGGGCAACCTGACCGACGATGACACCGATTGGGTCATGCAGCCGCTCCTCGAGAAGCAGGCCGTCGCCGTCAAGCAGGCCTACGACTGCCTCACCCACGGCCTCACCACCGTCTGCGAGATCGGCCGCTTTGGTATCCAGATTCGCGACTGCATCGACAAGGGCGTCTTTAAGGGCCCGCGCGTTCTGGCCACCGGCCTCGGCTTCTGCCGTGTTGCCGGTCACGGTGACTCCCACCACTGCACCCAGGAGCTCAACAAGGAATCCCATCCCTGGGGCGATCAGGTCGACGGTCCTTGGGATCTGCGCAAGGCCGTCCGTCGTCGCCTGCGCGAGAACCCCGATGCCATTAAGATCTGGGCTACCGGTGGCGGCATCTGGCGCTGGGACTCCGGTCGCGACCAGCACTATTGCTCCGAGGAGATCCAGGCCGTGGTCGAAGAGGCCAAGATGGTCGGTATCCCCGTGTGGAGTCACTGCTACAACAACCACGCCGCCGCCTACGATTCCGTTCGCTTTGGCTGCGAGCAGCTGATTCACGGCTTCGATATCGATGAGCGCACCATGGACCTCATGGCCGAGCAGGGTACCTTCTTCACCCCGACGATTGCCTTCCTGCCCACCTGGTACGCCACCTATCCTCCCGTCTACGTCCCCGAGCTGCACGACAAGTACGAGGGTACCCTGGTCGAGAAGGAGCTGCAGCGCAACTATGACTGCCTGCGCGAGGCCAAGAAGCGCGGCGTCGTCATGACGATCGGCTCCGACTCCTTCTCCTTCGTCACCCCGTACGGCACCTGCTCCATCGAGGAGATGTACGAGTTCGTCGACAAGATCGGCTTCACCCCGGTCGAGACCATCACCTGCGCCACCCTCAACGGTGCCAAGATGTGCCACATCGAGGACGAGACCGGTTCCATCGAGGCCGGCAAGTGCGCCGACCTGCTGGTCGTCAACGGTGACGTCGCCGCCGACATCCACGTGCTCAACACCGACAACATGGACGTCATCATGAAGGACGGCTGGATTGTCGAGGCCGGCACCTTCGGCGAGCCAAACAAGTACAGCGCCTAAGCTACCGTTTGTCGATGGCTGGATGTAAAACACAGTATTTGATTGCATAATGCAATGGAGAGGGTCGCTTGCGGCCCTCTTTATTGCTATCGGTACTACGGACAAGAGGGGATGACGGTGGATCTCAATAGGCTGATTCTGGGCAAGAGTTACAACTCTACCAAGGTCTTTCGTACGGCCCAGCATGTGGTTCAGGCCATCCTACTCGGTGTTGTCGTTCCGGCGCTTATCTTGCTGCTTATCTGGGATTTAACCGATAATCCCAATCCCGTTCCAGGCGTTGTCGTTATTGCCGGCCTGGTCATGCTGTGCTTCTTCTTCTCGTATGTCTTTGTAGTCCCCGATGACCTCACATCGAGCGCAACCGACCGCACGCTCGCCATCGCATCAAAAATATTCGCCTACACGTCGCGCGGCCTTACGCCCGAAGCGGCCCTGGGTGCCTCTAAAATCATCCTGTCCGAGACCATCGCTTCTGCCATCTGCTTTACTGACGGCAGGCAGGTGCTGGCAAGCTGGGGCGAGGACTCGGCAAAGTGCCCTGCCGGAACCCCGGTAGTGCTCAAGACCACGCTCAACGTGATTGAGACGGGCGAGCAGAGCGTGTTTTCGCGTGATGCCTCCAATGAGACGGGCGGCTATTTTCCCCGCCTGCGTGCCGGTATTGTCGCGCCGCTTAGCGTGCGTGGTCATTGCGTGGGCACACTCGAGCTGTATTACCCCCGCCTGAGCAGCATCGATATGCGCCAGACGGCGCTTGCCTCGGGTTTCGCCGATCTCATTTCCACGCAGCTCGCCAGCTTTGAGCTCGAGCGTCAGGATGAGCTCACGGCCCGCGTTGAGCTCCGCGCTCTGCAGTCGCAGGTCGATCCGCATTTTCTATTCAATACCATTAGCACGATCGTTTCGCTCGTTCGAACCGAGCCCGACAAGGCGCGATCGCTGCTGATCGACTTTTCCAACTACTATCGTCAGACGCTTTCTGACTCCGATACGCTCACCACGCTCGAGCACGAGGTGGAACAGGGCACTCGCTATATCAATCTTATGCAGGCCCGGTATGGCGACGGCCGTCTGCGCGTTTCGGTCGACATCGACTTTGAGGTGCGCGACAGCCTGGTGCCGCCGTTTATCTTGCAGCCGCTGCTCGAAAACTGCATCAAGCATGCGCAGCGCGAGACCGAGCCGCTTTCTATTCATGTTAGGGCTTTCGAGACCGATGACGGCTTGGAGATCATCGTCGAAGATGACGGCATCGGGATGAGCGAAGAAGTCTGCGCGCATCTGTTTGAGCAGCATCGCCGAGAGGAGCCCGAAAGCATTACCGCCGACGGCTCCGTCAAGCGAGGTTGCGGCCTGGCGCTCTTCAACGTGCTTCAGCGCATCCATTTCTTTTACGGAGAAGATTCCGGCATGCGCGTGAAGTCCCAGGAGGGCGTGGGAACGCAGGTCATCGTCGAGCTGAACGGCGAGCCGCATGAGCCTGCGCCGTTGACGGCGTAGCACGCGGTTGGATTGAGAGAAAAAGAGGGGAAGCACATATGTCCGAAGGCTGGAACATCTTGGTGGTTGATGACGAGCCTCCCATTAGGGCTGAGCTACGCTATCTGTTGGAAAAGGATACGCGTGTGGGCCAGATTGCCGAGGCGGGCAATGTCACCGAAGCCGTGGAGTCGATTCTGTCGAACAAGCCCGATGTGCTGTTTTTAGACATTACCATGCCCGGTCGCTCGGGAATTGAGCTTGCCGAGACGCTGCAGAACCTAAAGACGCCGCCGGTGGTTGTGTTTGTGACGGCGTTTGCCGAGTATGCGGCTGATGCGTATAACCTCGATGCGGTCGACTATGTCGTCAAGCCGGTCGAGGACGCACGCCTGTCAAAGGCACTCGACAAGATCGAGGCAGCCTTGGGTGTACGCCGTGTTATCCACGCCCCGCGCCAGCCTTTGCGTCTGACGGTTGATCGCGGGGGCAAAAAGGTGTTCATTCCCGCCGCAGACGTCTGCTACTTTGAGGCGCGTGCCGATTTTTGCAACGCCGTCTGCGCCGAGGGAACATACCTGGTCAATGAGTCGATTTCTTCGCTCGAGCGTCGCTTGGGCTCCGAGGGCTTTATTCGCGTTCATCGCAGCTACCTGGTCAATTTGGAAGACGTGCACAATGTCGAGATCGGTTCCACGGGTCTTATGGAGCTCAGGCTCGATCGCGTAACCTCGACGGTGCCCGTGTCCCGCCGTCGCGCTGCCGAGGTTAAAGCGCACTTGGGGCTTGCGTAGACGGTCTGCGTGCCGTCGTTTACCATCGCAGGTTTGGCATGGGCGCGCGGTGGGCATAATGGGTGGCATCGAATGAAATCGAAAGGATCATTATGCCCGCGCTTATCACCCATCATCTGTTTGGCGAGGAAAGCATCGACCGTCTTCCGCAGGGCGTCATCACGTCCGATGAAGAGCGCATTGCCTTTATCTTGGGCAACCAAGGCCCCGACCCGTTTTTCTTTCACATTCTGACACCGCGTGTTTCCGACTGTACGCTGCTGGCGCAGGTCATGCATCGGTCGCGCATGTCTCGCCAGTTCGCGTGCCTGCGCGACGGCGTGTCGCATCTGCTGCCGCGCGACGCCAGCTTGGGTCGTGCCTTTGCGCTGGGCCTGCTGTCTCATTACGTGCTCGACCGCAACGCCCATCCTTTTGTCTATGAGCAGCAGTTTGGCATCGTGGAGTCCGATTCAGAGCTTGAGAATTCGAGCAGTCAGGTCCATGCCGTGATCGAGAGCGACCTGGATGTGCTGATACTGCAGCTTAAACGCGATGGCGCTACGGTCGACGATTACCCGCCGGCGGGCGAGATCGTCACCACCGATCGCATCAATCGCGTGGCCGGCGTACTGATGAGCTATGTTGCCGGACGCGTGTACGGCATTGACATTCCGGCAGGGGAGTACGGTGCTGCCGTTGCCAATATGCAGCGACTTTACCGCGCGATTGAGCCGGCCGGCTCCGCAAAGACGCGCGCGATCTCGCTGGTTGAGGGCTTGGTGCACGACTACTCGCTGCTCGACGGCCTTGCCCATCGTGTGACGACGGAGCTGCCCGAGCGCACCGGTAACCTGGGCCATCTGACATGGAAGAATCCCTTTACCGACGAGGTCTCGAACGAGAGTTTCCCCGAGGTCTTTGATCGCGCGCTGGTCGATTACGAGTGCACGGTCGCACGTTTTATCGAGACCGGTGACATGGATGCCGTGACCAGTCACGTCAACTACAGCGGTCGCGCGCTCAATGCCGATGAGGAGTTCGACCGCGAGGAATAGGGCCCGTGCGTGCCCCTTTGCCGAATCCTTACCGGCGGTTCTGGACAATTGGGGTACGATGAACTAACTGCATATCGGGCGAATACGAAGGGTCCCTGTCCATGAAATACACCAAGCTCGAGCGTAACTGGGTTATGTATGATGTGGGCAATTCGGCCCTTGTGCTGCTCAATACCTCGGTGGTGCCCATCTACTTTAACGCCATCAATACCGGCGCTTCCTCGGCCGACCTGGTGGTCGCCTGGGGCAACGCGCAGACGATTGCCTCGCTGGTCATTGCCATGCTCATGCCCATTCTGGGCGCGCTTGCCGACTACGCCGGTAACAAGATCAAGTTCTTCTTGGGCTTCTTCCTCACGGGTCTGGTTCTTTGCCTGGCGCAGGCTATCCCAATGTCCGCCATGGTATTTTTGACCGTGTACGTGCTGTGCACCATCGGCCTTAACTCTTCTATGACGTTCTACGACGCCATGCTGCCCGACATTACCACCGACGAGCGCATGGACGCCGTGTCCAGCTCGGGCTATGCCTGGGGCTACATCGGTTCCACCGTGCCGTTCGTCATCTGCCTGGCGCTCATCATGGGTGGCCCCGCTCTTGGCGTCCCTACCATACTGGCAACGCGTCTGTCGTTTATCATCACTGGTGCCTGGTGGCTCATCTTTACCCTGCCGCTCATTCGCACCTATAAGCAAAAGTACGGTCGCGAGCACGGTCCCGAGGACACCATCGGCCACATCGTGGGCGGTGTGTTCTCCGAGGTCGGACACACCATGCGCGAGATCGCCCACAACAAGACCGTGCTGGTCTACATGGTCGCGTTCTTCTTCTATATCGATGGCGTCCACACGGTCATTTCCATGGCTACCAGCTACGGCTCGGCTTTGGGCATCGATTCGACGCAGCTGGTGCTGGCGCTGCTCGTTACGCAGTTCGTGGCCTTTCCGTCCGCCATCATCTACGGCAAGCTCGCCGGACGCGTGGGCACGCTCAACATGATCTTGGTGGCGGTCGCCGCCTACATGGGCATTGTGCTGTTCGCCGCGTTCTTCTTAAAGACCGCCTTTGAATTCTGGGTGCTTGCCATTATGGTCGGCCTGTTCCAGGGCGGCGTGCAGGCGCTCAGCCGTAGCTACTTTGGCCGCATTATCCCCAAGGAAAAGTCCAACGAGTACTACGGCTTCTTTGACATCTTTGGTCGTTATGCAAGCGTTATGGGCACCTTCCTGGTGTCGGTCGTCACCTCGCTGACCGGCAACCCGTCGCTGGGCGTCCTTTCCATTGGCGTGCTGCTGATTGTTGGCTTTATGCTGCTGGTCCGCCTGTCCCGCATGACTCGGGCGGCAGAGCATGCCGCATAGGAGCGAGCGGCTATTGTGCCTGTCCACGGTACTCTTTTGGGGTTATCCGCAATAAACATTGCGACTTGCGAGCAATGATTTGCCCAAGTGGGTATGATGGAATCAGCTAGGTCGCGGGGCGTCGCCTGTGTTTGGCGGCGTCCCGTTTTTGTGTTGCAGGGAGGGTAAGGCATGAACGCCACAGTCGTGATTCCAACGTATTGGGCGGGCGATGACGCTTGCGCAAACGCCCCTGGCACCTATGACCATTCGACGCGACTCAACGCCGACAATCCCGAACTCGACCGCTGTCTGGCCTCGCTTGAGCAGGTACGTGACATCCCGCGCATCATCCTTTTGGTGGTCTGTCCCGTTTCTGCCACAGCCGATGTGTCGCTGCGCGTGCACGAGATCGTCGACGCGCATCCCACGCTCAAGGTCACCGTTGTCACCAACACCCAGGCCTCGCGCATCGCAGACCGGGTTGCTCAGATCGCGCCCAAGGGTTCGGGCGAGTGCGTGAGCCTGCGAGGCTACGGTGCCATCCGCAACATGGGGCTAGCCTGTGCCGCTGTGCTGGGTCATGACGCGGTTATTTTTTTGGATGACGATGAGACTGTCATCGACGCCGACTTTATGAAGCGCGCGACCTATGCGTTGGGGCAGCAGACGCGTCAGGGCTTGCCGATCTTGGTCAAGAGCGGCTATTTCTACGATCGCGACGGCTCGCCGCTGGCTCCCACGGACAAGGCGGGCATCTGCCATCGTTGGTGGACCAAGCGCATCGAGTTCAACCGTTGGATGAAAAAGGCGCTCTCGGGCACCCGCATCTCGCGCTCCAACTACGTGTGCGGCGGCCTGATGGCCCTGCACGCCCGCGCCTTTACGCGTGTGGCCTTTGACCCGTTTATCACCCGCGGCGAGGACTTGGATTACCTCTTTAACATGCGCATGTTTGGCTACGACGTGTGGTTCGATAACGAGTGGACCGTGCGCCATCTGCCTCCGGAGTCCGAAAAGCGCTCACCGCGCTTTATGCAGGATGTATACCGTTGGTACTACGAACGGGCCAAGTTGACATTCGCCGCGCATCAAAAGGAACTCATTCCCGTTACGGCGGCATCACTCATGCCCTACCCGGGCCCGTGGATTTCGCGCGAGCTCGACGACCGCGTGCGCAAGACCGCTATGGTCCGCAGCGTGTTTACCCGCGAGCATGAGGGCTACCTGCGCATCTGGCGCCATGGTATCGGCGAGGCAAAGGCCTATGCGCGCCAAAACGCTGCAAGCTACCTGCGTTTCCAGAGCTTTTGGCCCAAGATCATGGACGGGCTTTGGCGTGACGCACAACTGATCAGTATCCTGGAGGGGGCCGAATGATCGACCGCCGCGCCCAGCGCGATAGTTCAATATCAATCTTTCGCATCATTGCCGTTGCCTGCGCCATTTGCGTGCTGGTGTACTTTATTTTTGCCTTGGTGACCGGTATCGAGCCGATCGCCACGGTGATTGCCTGCGCGCTGCTGTGCATCTTTCTGTGCATCTTTATCTTTTTGACGCTCAATCCCGATTCGGTGCGCTCCCAGTACACCGAGGAGACGCTCTCGGTGGCCTCGGCCATGCTCGAGGACATTAAGGGCGGTCTGACGCAGGAGTCGGCGCGTCTGGTGTGCCAGCGCATTTTGCCCGAGACGCGTGCCATGACGGTTGCCATCACCGACGAGAGCAACGTGCTGGCCTGCGCGGGCGAGTTTGAGGAAAAGCTGCTGCCCGATTCGCCCATCCACACACTTGCCACGCGCTACGTCATCGAGCACGGTATCGTCCAGTCGTTCAACCGTGTGGTGGACGTGGTGGGTTCGGATGGCTCGCACAACCATGTTCCTGCCGGTATCATCGCTCCTATCAAGGTGGGCGACCGCACCGTCGGCACGCTCAAGTTCTACTACAAGACCCCGCGTGCCGTCGACCGCACGCAGTACGCGCTTGCCTCGGGTTTTGCCGAGATCCTGTCCACGCAGCTCGCCATCCACGAGCTCGAGGTGCAAAAGGAGCTCACGGCCCGTGCCGAGGTGCGTGCCCTGCAGGCGCAGATCAATCCGCCT
>CATZTY010000041.1 GCA_958424475.1 uncultured Collinsella sp. | reverse complement strand
CGCCCTGCATGGAGGCGCTTGCCGAGCGCGGGGCCAGTGCGTTTTGGCTCTCGCCCGAGATCACGCTCGACGAGATTATCTCGCTTGGCACCTCCGCGCCCGCAGCCCTGGGCATCACCGTTTTCGGCCGCCCGCGCGTTATGACGAGCGAGCACTGCATCCTGCAGGTGGCCAACGGTTGTATCCACGATTGCGCCAATTGCCGCCTGCGCGCCCGCAAGCTGTCGCTCAAGAATATCGACGGTAAGGTCATGCCGGTGCGTACCGACATCCACGGCCGCTCGCGCCTGTACGATGCCTACCCCATCGACCTCACACCGCAGGTACCACAGCTGCTCGACGCCGGCGTCCGTCGTCTCATGGTGGACGGAACCCTGCTCGAAGCCGATGAGATTGGCCGTGCCGTTGCTCGTGTCCGCCGCGCCATTGAGGCAGCTCAGGCAGGTCGCAAGCCCGCTGCCCGCCTGCGCGGCGCCACCTCGGGCTGCATGTTTGTGGGAATTAGCTAACCGAAAGGCTTACACGTGAACGAAGAACCTCAAGTCCTCTACTGCGACGCCTGGCTCATGGCCATCGATAAGCCCGCCGGCATGATCGTCCACGGCGACGGCACCGGTGAGCGCACACTTACCGACTACGCCAGCGACCTTTTGCTGGCGATGGGCGACGGCTTTGCCGCGACCGACATGCAGCCGCTCAACCGCCTGGACCGCAACACCACCGGCGTGGTGCTGTTCTCGCTCGACAAACAGACGCAGCCCGCCTTTGACCAGATGGTGAACGACCACGCCTTCGAAAAGCACTATCTGGCGCTGGCCGAGGGCAAGATCGACTGGAACGAGAAGCTCATCGACAAGCCCATCGCCCGCGACCGCCACGACAGCCGCAAGATGCGCGTCGGCGCCAGCGGCAAGCCGTCGCAGACGCGCGTGAAGGTGCTCAAGCGCCTTAAGAGCCGCCGAGGTCTGCCCACGCGTTCGTATATCGATGTCGAGCTGCTCACCGGCCGCAAGCATCAGATTCGCGTCCACCTGGCCAGCGAGCATCACCCCCTGGTCGGCGACGACCTGTACGGCACTGCTCGCCCCTGTGGATTGATGCTCCACGCCCACAGCGTGTCCTTTACGCATCCCGTTACCGGCGAGCACATCCACATCGAAGCCCCCTGCCCCTGGGAGCCTTAAACCACCACAATGGGGACAGGCACCTTTGCGGTGGTTTTGACGCAATGGCTTAGCCGCGGTTCCAAAACGTCTCGATCTGTAACAGTCAGAACCCATTTTCCGGTCTATCTGTTACAGATCGAGACACTCAAATCCCCCTCAAGGGAAAATCTCAATCTGTAACAGTAACTCGGCAAAATCCGTCCCAGATGTTACAGATTGAGACAAAGGGACGGCGCGGTTCGAAAGTATCTCAATCTGTAACACCTAGCCTACTTTTAACGGTCCAGTTGTTACAGATTTAGACAAAACGGCAGACAACAAAAGCGGCATCGCCCATCGAGGGTGTTGCCGCTTTTCTATTGAGGAACCTAAATGGTTTTGACCTTGCCCTGTCGCTAGACCGTGATGACGTTGCCCATCGACTGGTACTTGGCGGGCACCTCGCCCGCAGTGATGATCGTTGCATCGCGAAAGTCCGCAAACTTGACGGGCGCCACCATGCCAAATTTACTGGCGTCCGAGATTACGAAGCGCTTGGCGGTATGGCGCATCGAGATACGCTTGACCTGCGCTTCCTCGATATCCGGCGTGGTGAGACCTTGCTCGGCGGCGATGCCATTGGAACCCCAAAAACCGCAGTTGAAGTTATAGCGGTCCAGGGTTGTCAAGGCATCGGGACCGACGAGCGCCTCGGTCTCGGGCTTGAGCTCGCCGCCTAGCACCACGGTGCGCATACCGCGCAGGGCGAAATGCTGAGCATGGAGCACGGAATCGGTCACATAGGTGACACCCTCAAGGCGCGGAAGATGCTCGATGAGCTTGAGGGTCGTGGAGCCCGAATCGATATACACAAAGCTATCGGGCTCCACCAGGGCCGCGGCACGGGCGCAGATGCGCTCCTTGTCATCGTTATGGAGATCACTGCGCTCATTAAGCGTCAGGTCGCGCGTCACGTGCGCGCGCTCCAGACTCGTCGCGCCTCCGTGTACCTTGGCGATACGGTGCGCGCGGTCGAGCGTTTGCAAGTCGCGGCGAATGGTGGACGGTGTCACGCCCAGGGCTTCGGCAAGCTCCGGCACGGTAACCGAGCCGGCCTGCTGCACCATCGACACGATCTCGTTGAGCCTATCTTCCGCAAGCATCGCTTACTCCTCCTCGGGGTACACGACTCCCCAGTCGGCGCGGAGCTTGGTCATAAGCTCCATAACATCGGAAGCATAGCCCAGAAGCTCGCGCTTCGAATCATCGCCGGCAACGGCCTTCTCCAGGTCGGCCATCTCGTAGCACAGAGCGTATGCCTCGGTGCCGGCGTGGACCTCCTCACGGTGCCCGTCCGCAGTCCACACGATGGTCGCATGGTCGGCGCGCGGATACTCGTTGACCTCGATATAGCACCCGTCGAAGCTGATAACCGAGCGCTTGGGCTGCTTGGAGTGGAGCGAAAGGCTCACAACGCCCAGCTGCTGCTCAGCATTACGGCAGACAATGCCGCCCGCGACGTCAACGCCAGTCTCGCAGGTATTGCCCAGAGAGACGACCTCCGCGGGTTGGCTGGCCATAAACAGGCGCATGACGGACAGGGCATACACGCCAATGTCGAGCATGGCGCCGCCGGCAAGACTACGGTTGTAGAAGCGGTTGGTCAGGTCGCCGTACTCCTTATAGCTGCCAAAGTTGAGCTGGGCGAGGTTCATACGGCCAAAGTCGCCCGCATCCATGCGACGGCGCAGCTCCTGGTACAGCGGCATGTGAAGCACCGTGGTGGCATCCATAAGGACCACGTTGTGCTCGTCGGCGATGGCACGCGCCTCGTCGAGCTCAGCGGAATTGAGGGTAATGGCCTTCTCGCAGAGCACGTGCTTACCAGCTGCCAGAGCGGCGCGCAGGTAGGTGATATGCGTGTTGTGCGGCGTGGTGATATAGACTGCGTCAATGTTCGGATCGGCGTAGAGGTCCTCAATCGTCTCGTACACCTTCTCGACGCCATACTGCTCGGCAAAAGCTTGAGCCGTGGACAGCGTGCGGTTGGCGACGCCCGCAAGCTTGCGACCGGCAAGAGCGAGAGACTGGGCCATCTGGTTGGCGATAACACCGCAACCGATCACAGCCCAGCGGAGCTCGGGGGCCGTAAAAATATCGTTGGGGAACGGCTGATCCTGGACCGAAGCAAACGCCGCCTTAGCGGCTGCTTCGGCGTCGAGCGGAGCCTGTTTGGAATCTGCCATTATGTGCCTCCTGAGTTATCGGAAGTCCTTCATTTCTAACAACCCTATATTCGCACAATTGCGCGCGTATCTGCTCGTCTTTGCGTGTTTATTTGCTTATCGGTCATTATTTAGCCGTAGTTGGCAGATGTTTGCGCGGCTATGCGCATTATCGCGCAAGGATATGCGCGTAAATGCGCATGCAACGATTCTTGTGAAACATAAAGAGGCGGAACACCAAAGCCCTAAAAGACAGAGCCAACTGCATTACTTCACCCATCTGGGGGCACCAGACATCAAAGGACCGTCCCAAACTGCCGGCACATAGGGACTGTCCCCCAACGACTGGTCATTTAAGTCTGTCCCCAATGAATGGTCCCCTATGAATGCCAAGCGACTTCCACTCATTTAAGTCTGTCCCCAATGAGTACCCAATGAGTGGGGATAGAAAAAGGCCCGGGTGCCGTGGAGCATCCAGGCCTTTGCTGGCAACTTAAATGTTGCGGGCAGCTTAGAACTTGTGGCCGCACTTCTTGCAGACGCGCAGCTTGTTCTTGCCGTCCTTCTCGTGACCGACGCGGGTAACCTTACCGCACTCGGGGCAAACGAGATTGACGTTGGAGGCGTCGATGGGAGCCTCCTGCGAAACGATGCCGCCCTGCTGGTTGGCAGCGTTGGGCTTGACGGCCTTCTTGACGACCGAAACGCCCTCGACAACGACCTTGTTCTCGGCGGGAAGAGCACGCAGGATAACGCCCTGCTTGCCGCGATCCTTACCAGAGAGAACCTGGACCTTATCGCCCTTCTTGATATACATATATCTCCCCTAACTACAGGGTCTCGGGAGCGAGCGAGACGATCTTCATGTACTTCTTGTCACGAAGCTCGCGAGCGACGGGCCCGAAGATACGGGTACCGACGGGCGAACCATCGTTGTTGATGACAACGCAAGCGTTCTCATCAAAGCGAATGTAGGAGCCATCCTTGCGGCGGATCTCCTTAACGGTGCGAACGACGACGCAACGGACAACGTCCTTCTTCTTGACGTTAGCGCCAGGGGTAGCCTCCTGGACAGCACCGATGAACGTATCGCCGATGCCTGCATAACGACGCTTGGAACCGCCAAGCACCTTGATGCAGCGAATCTTGCGAGCGCCGGAGTTGTCGGCGACGTTCAGCATGGTTTGCATCTGAATCATGGTAGATGTTCCTCCGAACTAAGAACCGAAGAGAGGTGCGCAGCCTTTATACAGCCCGTGGTATGCAAGCCAGGCATACGCACATCTTCGGAAACGTACAAGTCGTAAGAGCGACTGCTTATTTAGCGCGCTCGACGACCTCGATGAGGCGCCAACGCTTCATCTTGGACATAGGACGGGTCTCCATAACGCGGACGGTGTCGCCCACGCCAGCCGTGCACTCCTCGTCGTGAGCGTGCAGCTTCTTGGAGCTGGTCATCATCTTGCCGTACTTGGGGTGACGCTTGCGCTCGGTGATGGTGACAACGATGGTCTTGGCACCGGAGACGGAGGTAACGACACCCGTACGGACCTTACGCGAGTTACGCGAATCAGTCATGTTCTCTCCTTAGGTCCTACTCGGCGACAGCGGACTTCTCCGCTGCGATCTCGCGGGCGCGCTGCTCCGTGAGGACGCGAGCGATGTCCTTCTTCACGGTGTTGACGCGAGCGGTGTTGTCCAGCTGGCTGGTGGCCATCTGGAAACGAAGGTTAAAGAGCTCGGCGCGCATTTCCTTCAGCTTCTCAACGAGCTGAGCGTCCGAGAGCTCACGAATCTCTGCGGGCTTCATTAGTTCTCCTCCTTGGCGGCGGCGGCGTCCTCAGCAGCCCACTTGGCCTCGAGAGCGGCCTCCTCAGCCATCTCCTTCTCGATGCGCTGCTCGGCGTTCTTGGCAGCAACAATCTTGGTCTTGATGGGAAGCTTGTGCTGTGCAAGACGCAGAGCCTCGCGAGCGACCTCCTCGGGCACGCCCTTGACCTCGAACATGATGCGGCCGGGCTTGACGACGGCCACCCACTCCTCGGGGTTACCCTTACCAGAACCCATGCGAGTCTCGGCAGGCTTCTTGGTGATGGGCTTATCGGGGAAGATCGTGATGTAGACACGACCGCCACGCTTCATGTAGCGGGTCATGGCAATACGAGCGGCCTCGATCTGACGGTTGGTGATCCAATGGGCCTCGAGAGCCTGGATACCAAACTCGCCGAAATGCAGCTCGGTATTACCCTTGGCCTGGCCCTTCATGGAGCCACGCTGCACCTTGCGGTGAAGAATACGCTTAGGGGCAAGCACTACTGACCCCTCCTCTCGGAGTTACGACGACGAGGACGGGAAGAGCCCTCGAGTGCAGGGTTGGGAACAGGCTGGCCCGGGAGCTTCTCGCCCAGGTAGATCCAGACCTTCACGCCGCAAGCGCCCATGGTGGTGCTGGCGACAGCCGTGCCGTAGTCGATCTTGGCACGGAGGGTGTGCAGAGGCACGCGACCCTCACGGTACCACTCGCGACGGCCCATCTCGGCACCGCCGAGACGACCGGAGCACTGGATACGGATGCCCTTGGCGCCGGCCTTGCGGGCAGACTGGACAGCCTTGCGCATAGCGCGACGGAAGGCAACGCGGCCCTCGAGCTGCTCGGCGATAGACTGAGCAACGAGGTTGGCGTCGAGCTCGGGGCGCTTGATCTCGACAACGTCGACGGAGAGCTGGCCCTTGGAGACGCCAGCGACCTTCTCGAGCTCGGTGCGGAGGGTATCGATCTCGGCACCCTTCTTACCGATGACAACGCCGGGGCGAGCGGTGAGGATGATGACCTTCACCTTGTCGCCAGCGCGCTCGATCTCGACGCGGGAGACAGCTGCGCGGGAAAGACGCTTCTCGAGGTACTTGCGGATCTCGAGATCGTTACCGAGGGTCTTAGCGTAATCCTTCTCTGCGAACCAGCGGGAGCGCCAGTTCTCGGTGATGCCAAGACGGAAGCCGGTGGGGTAGACTTTCTGACCCATACAGCTTTACGCCTCCTTTCGAGGAGCAACGACGACGGTGATGTGGGAAGTACGCTTCAGAATGCGAGAAGCGGAACCCTTGGCGCGGGGACGGATGCGCTTAAGCGTCGGACCCTCGTCAACATAGGCAGCGGCGACAACCAGGTTGTCGGCACGCAGACCGTTGTTGTTCTCGGCGTTCGCAACGGCAGAACGGAGAACCTTCTCGACATCCACGGCGACGGCGCGGTCGCAGAAGTGGAGGATGTCGAAGGCCTGAGCGACAGGCTTGCGGCGGATCAGATCGACCACCAGGCGGGCCTTGCTGGGGGAAACACGCACGTACTTAGCGACGGCGCGAACCTCGGTGGCCTCAGTTTCAATAGACTTAGTTGCCATTTACGGTTAACCCCCTATTTGGCCTTGTGGCCACGGAACGTACGAGTCGGCGCGAACTCGCCGAGCTTGTGACCAACCATGGACTCGGTAACATACACGGGCACATGCTTGCGGCCGTCGTGGACGGCGATGGTGTGACCAACCATCTCGGGGAAGATGGTGGACGCGCGGGACCAGGTCTTCACGACGTCCTTCTTGCCAGCCTCGTTCATCGCGGTGATACGCGAGAGAAGGCGAGTCTCCACGAACGGGCCCTTTTTGAGACTTCTGCTCATAAGTGCTTTCTCCTAAAACTCGGTATCCGAAATTACTTCTTACGGCGACGAATGATGTGCTGGTTCGAGACCTTCTTCTTCTTGCGCGTACGAAGGCCCTTCGTCGGCTTACCCCAGGGGGTAACGGAGGGACGACCAGAGGTGTGGTTCTTGCCCTCGCCACCGCCGTGCGGGTGGTCGACAGGGTTCATGACGGTACCGCGGACGGTCGGGCGCACGTTCATGTGACGCTTACGGCCGGCCTTGCCGATGACGATGTTGGAGTGATCGGCGTTGCCGACCTCACCGACGGTGGCGCGGCAGGTAACGAGGATGCGGCGCATCTCGGAGGAAGGCATACGAACGATAGCGTACTTGCCCTCCTTACCCATCAGCTGGCAGGAGTTACCGGCGGAACGGGCGATAGCAGCGCCCTTGCCCGGCTGGAACTCGACGGCGTGGATGAGCGTACCGACGGGGATGTCGGCGAGGGGCAGAGCGTTGCCCGGCTTGATGTCGGCGTCAGAACCGGACATGATAGTCTGACCGACCTCGAGACCCTTGGGAGCCAGGATGTAGCGCTTCTCACCGTCAGCGTAGTGCAGCAGAGCGATGCGAGCGGAACGGTTCGGATCGTACTCGATCGTGGCAACCTTGGCGGGCACGCCGTCCTTGTTGCGCTTGAAGTCGATCACGCGGTAACGACGCTTCACGCCGCCGCCCTGGTGGCGGGTGGTGATGCGGCCGTTGTTGTTACGACCGGCCTTCTTGGGCAGGGGCTCGAGAAGAGACTTCTCGGGCTTGGTGCAGGTGATCTCGGAGAAGTCGGAGATCGTCTGCCAACGCCTACCAGCGGAGGTCGGCTTAAGGTGCTTTACAGCCATTACAATCCCTTTCAATAGGAATCCGTTAGCCATCGCAGACAGGGATTCGAGGTTCTGCCTCGGGTGCGATGACACCGGACGTATACACGGTTCCGGGCGTGTCCATTTTATACGCC